>SXHE01000453.1 GCA_005773755.1 Planctomycetia bacterium | reverse complement strand
CTCGACCGTGCCGGGCGACCGCACGATGGGCATCTTCGAGAAGCCGGCCGCGTGGTTCCTCGACGCGCTTGACCGCGAGTTCGACTTCAAGTCGCCGCGCGCGTTCGGGTTCGACACGGTCGAAGCGATCCGGGCGATGCGCGACGGTCGCGCGAAGGTGTTCTTCGCGATGGGCGGGAACTTCCTCTCCGCGACGCCCGACACCGAGGTGACCGGGGCGGCGCTCAAGAACTGCCGACTCACGGTTCACGTCTCGATCAAGCTGAACCGGTCGCACCTCGTCACCGGGCGCACGGCCCTCATCCTGCCGTGCCTGGGCCGCACCGAACGCGACGTGCAGAACGGCAAGGATCAGTTCGTCACCACCGAGAACTCGATGGGTGTGGTGCAGTCGTCGCAAGGCTCGCTGGTGCCCGCGTCGCGCCACCTGCTGAGCGAGGTCGCCATCGTGTGCCGGCTCGCGGAGGCCACACTCGGCGCGCGATCCTCCGTTCCCTGGCGCGAACTCGTCGCGAACTACGACCTGATCCGCGCCCGCATCGAGCGCGTGATTCCGGGCTTCGCGGACTACAACGCGCGCGTCCGACAACCGGGCGGGTTCTACCTGCCGAACCAGCCGCGCGAGGGGGCGTTCCCCACCGCGACTGGCAAGGCCCGCTTTTCCGCGCACCCGCTGCACGAGGTTCGCGTCGAACCGGGCCAGTTGGTGATGATGACGATTCGCACGCACGACCAGTTCAACACCACCGTGTACGGCCTGGACGACCGCTACCGCGGGATCAAGCACGAGCGCCGCGTGGTGCTGATGAACTCCGCGGACATCGCTGCGCGCGGGCTGACGGCCGGCGACGTGGTGAACCTGACGAGCCACTACCGCGGCGAGGAGCGGGTCGCGCGCACGTTCGTCGTGGTCGCCTACGACATCCCCGCCGGCTGCTGCGCGACGTACTTCCCCGAAACGAACGTGCTGGTCCCGCTCGACAGCACCGCGGACACCAGCAACACGCCCACCTCGAAGTTCGTCGCGGTCACGGTCGCCCGCGGGGGCGCGTGATGCCCGATCCCGGTCTGGTCGCGGCCCGCGTCGTCACCGCCGACGGCGCGCGCGACGACGCGGTCGCTGTGGAAGCCCCGCTCGAACTGCGCGCCGCGGGCAAGCCCCTCACGGTCCTCATGCGGACGCCCGGGCACGACGAGGAACTCGTCACCGGGTTCCTGTTCAACGAGGGCATCATTGCGGACGCCGACGCGCTCCTTGCGTTCGAGAGCACCGAGAACGAGCGGGGCACCGTTGTCGACGTGCGGCTCGCGCCCGCGGCCCGCGCCCCGGGCGACCGGCTGTTCCTCAGCAACTCCAGTTGCGGCGTGTGCGGGAAGCAGTCGCTTGAATCCGTCGAAGTGTGCGGCGACGTGGTCCGCTCGGCGCTGACGGTGCCGCGCGGCGTGCTGACCGCGCTGCCCGCGCGTTTGAAGGAAGCACAACCGCTGTTCGCGCGCACCGGCGGCGTTCACGCCTCCGGGCTGTTCACGGCCGCGGGCGAGCTGGTCGCGGTGCGCGAGGACGTGGGCCGGCACAACGCGCTCGACAAGCTCATCGGCTGGGCGCTGATCGAGGGCCGCGTACCGCTCTCGGAGCACGTCCTGCTCGTGTCCGGTCGCGTCAGCTACGAACTGGTACAGAAGGCGGTCGCGGCGGGCTTGCCGGTGCTCGCGGCGGTGGGCGCGCCGTCCTCGCTCGCGGTCGAGATCGCCGAGCGCTTCGGCATCACGCTCGTCGGCTTCGTCCGCGACACCGGGCTGAACGTCTACACGCACCCGGCCCGCGTCGCGACATAGCCGCAGTCACACCACGCGGCCGACGAGCTGGAACGCGCCCCAGAACACCGGGTTGTCGAACGGCTTTTCCGCCCGAAGCACCCATGCGGGCAGCGATTGCTTCGGCCCGCGGTGGTCGCGGAACGCGGCGACCAGGTCCGGTCGGCTCATCCCGCGAACGGCGGCCCGTGCCTCCTTCATCGCGGTCGCCACGTCCGCGCCCGCGCGAATCTGCTCGGCGAACAGTTTGCCCATCAGGGCTGCGCAATTGTCGTTGACGCTCCACATCGTGCTGAACACCGCGCCCGCGCCGCGCATGAGATATGCGGTCATCAGCCCCATACTCTCGTTGACCGCGCGCAGGTCGGTGACGCTCGTTTCGCACCCGTTCAGCACGACCACGGCCCCCGTCTTCAGTTGCGGCTTGCGAACCAAGATGTCGTGCGCCAGGAGCAGATCGTCGGCCAGGCGCAGGTGCGACAGCGGGGCGAACTGCGTGTCGCCAGAGCCGTGGCAACTGATGTGGACGTACCCACAATCGGCCCAGGCGTCGGTCGCGGCGAGCGTGCCGCGCTTCCCGATGAAGCACTTGTCCTCGTCGATGTCGAACACGTCCCGTACCTCGATTCCCTCCCAGTGCGAGCGCGGGAGGTCGTGGTCGGTGCCGACTTCGGGGTTCGCGAGCACAAACGCCGGGCCGCTGGCGTCGGGCTTAGGCAGCTTCGGCAACAGGTTGGCTGACGGCAGGTACGCCACGTCGAACACGTCGCACAGGTACTTCGCGCCGATCTTCGCCGCATGCAGCGGGAACAGGTGCAGCAAATTGTGCGGCACGAGGTACAGTCCCTTGATCTCCTTCGCGCGCAGCGCGGGCAACAGCGGCTTGAACAGCCAGTTGCCCAGATCGCTCAGCCCATCGAGATTTGGCTCCGCGTCTGAAAGCGTGAGAAGATCGCGCCTAAGCCGGGTGAGCATCGCCTGTTTCGCTTCAAGCGGGCGCGGCAACTTGACCACCTCGAAGTCGTCGCGCGTCAGCACGAAGGCGTGGAACTCGTCGTCGCCGGTCAGCCAGAAGTCGACAAGCGCCCAGCGCGCTGGCAGTTCCTTCTGCACTTCGGCGCGGGTGGGCAGGTCTTCGACGGACGGCACCACATTGCGGCTCGCGTCGTAAGCGTGGGTGTGCTGGCCCCACTCGCTCAGGTAGAGCCGGGTGCGCTGATCGCGCCCCTCGCGGAAGCGCGCGACCTGCGCACCAAGTTTCTGAACGTCAGCTTCGGTCGGTTCGGGCTTGTCAGGCAGTTCGGGTGCCTGCCTGCGGAGCCACTGCGTAAGGTCGTTGCGCGCCGTCATAACGGCCGGCGGTTCGTCGCGCCGTGTGCTCTTGAGCTTGAAGGTGATGTCGTCGTAAACGCCGGCCTTGCCCTCGCGCACGGCATCGTAGGCGTCGTCGGACATGCGGCCCTTCAACCCGGCACGGACAGCCACCTGATATAACCCGCCGTAACTGGTGTTGAACTCCAAACAGGTGTCGTCGACTCCGGCGTACCGCCGCGCTTGTCGCGCCACGCGCCGTGCATCAGCGTACCCCTGACATGATGCTTGATAGCTGTTTAACTCGTACAGCGCGCTGGCCCGATTCGCGAGGCCGCAGGCGTAGTCAGCGAGTTCGCCGTGCTCCTTTATCAGTGGCAGTGCTACGTCGTAAGCGGCAACGGCCTCCATGTGTTGGCCCCACACACCCAGCGCATTGGCTCGCTGTATTAAACAGTTCGCTATCGTTGCAGGGGTTCCGTGCTCTTTGAGTATCGACAGGGCTCGATCAAAACCGGCTACAGCTTCCTCGTATCGACCCTGTGCCCGAACAGAGTCTGCGCGATTCATGAGACAGCGGGCATATGAGGTCGGCGTGGCGTACTGCTTGAGGATCGGTAGTGCATAGTCATACCCGGCTACGGCCTCATTGTGCCGTCCTAGGCTCGAAAGTGCATTCGATCGGTTCATCAGACAAATGCCGTAAAGGTCAGGGGTGGCGAACTGTTCAAGCATTGGTAGCGCGGCATCGTGACCTGCTACGGATTCCTCATACTTGCACAAACTGTTGAGGCTACACGCCCGGTTCATCAGTCCCTGGGCGTAGAACGATGTTAAGGCGTACCGTTTGAGCAGAGGCAACGCCACATCATAACCGGCAACAGCTTGTGTGTACTGGCCTTGGAGGTCGAGTGCCGCGGACCGGTTTAACAGGCACACAGCGTAACTGGCGGGTGGGGCGTGGTTCCTGAAAACGGGCAATACCGCGTTGAAGGCTGCCTCTGCGAGCCGCGCTCTCCCGACGCGAAATAACATGATCGCGAAGGTGTGAACCGCTGTGGCCGCATCGAGCGCCCGTTTCGTGCCGCGAGATGCCCGCTTTTTCAACGATACGATGCGCTCCGACACCATCTCGGGCGTTGCGGTGCGGGCAAGCTCTTCCTGGCTCAACTCTTCGGCGCTCATCGCGGTATCCTCCTTAGTTGGTGGCGGTGTAGTACGCGGCGTCGGGCAGTGTGTCGCACGCGGTCGAGCGGGTGCTGGGGCGGATGTCTTCGTCGGGGGTGATGCCGTCGTTGGCTTCGGTCGGGACCGCGAGCGTGAACTGGCGGGCGTCGCCGGTGCGGGTGAACGTCGCCAGCAAGATGACCTCGGACTTGCGCGGCACGGGGCTCATCTCCACCTCCGCGCCGCCGTCCGCGCGGCGCAGCAGTCTCAGGGTGAAGGCTTTGTCCGGGTCACCGAACGCGACCGTGGCGATGCGCCGGGTGGCGTCCGCCGGCAGCGCCAGGTGCCACGACCACGGGCCGGCATACGGGGGTTTGTCCGCTTTCGGCCCCATCGTGCGCCCGCGGTTCAGCAACGTCGCCAGTTCGTCCGCGGTCACGTCCGTCGGGTCCACGTACGTGCCCTTCGTCTCCGGGATCAGCTCGTCGGCCCCCAGTTCGATGGCGACCATCTTGGCGTACTCGCGGCCGGCCTCGGCCAGCTCGTCGAGCCACCAGTCGGGCATCAGGTCGTGAACCAACAGCGCGAGCCGGGCCAGGGCGTGCTGGTCCAGCAGCAGGTACGCCAGTTCGTCGTTCTCGAAGCTGTCCGGGCCGGCCTCGGCCAGCGCGTGCAGGCGGGACGGGGCGCCGTCCGGTTCCGCGTCGCCGACCCCCGCCCACGGCGCGCGCGGCAACGCGACACCGGCGCGGGTCGCGGTGTTGGCGACGAAGGCGAAGTGGTCCGGCCGCGCCCGCGGGTGTGTCAGGAGCACCCGAATCCATTCGGTGGCCGGCTGTCGATCCTCTGGGCGCACCGCCAGCACAGCGCCCAGTGGGGGTGAAGTGCCCGGCCAACCCTGTGGGCCGCCCGCCGCGATCTCTTTGCACAAGTACCCGATGACGATCTTGACATCGGTGCTGACTTTCGGAACCGGGGTGTAGGTGTTCGTGGCCATTGCGAGTGCTCCGATGCAGAGGGTAAATGGGCGAGGTTGGGGGCGGAAGCAAGAAGGCTCAGGTCGCGTCGGGGCAGTCGAAGTTGTCTTCGTCGTCGTTGTCTTCGTCGAAGTACGGTTTCATCCGCTTCGTGAGGCGGATGATGTGCGAGCGAACCCGCGTAACCGCGGTGTTCGGGTTCGCGGTGTTCGGGCAGTGGATCGTCGCCAGCTCCTCGAACGTCCACCGCTCGTAGTAGCGCAGCCGGACCAACAGACGGTCCACGGGGTTGAGCGTCGCGAGCGCATGGGGAATGTGCCTTAGGTGCGGCGCGGTCCACTCCTCGACGTGCGGCGGGGCCGCGGGTTCGAGTTCGCCCAGCGGGACGTGCGAATCGCGGCAGTTGTCTTTGACCCAGTTGATGCCGCCACGAACGATGTAGTTGTCGGCGTGGGCTTCGGAACTGAACACGTTCGGGTCCAGCGGCTCGAAGGGCGGCTCGAAGGGCGGCTCACGGGCGGGCGGGCACTCCCAGATGAGCAACCGCTCAAGCATCCGCGTCACGACGAACTGAATGGCCTCGTGCGAGATCGGGGCGGCCTGCTGCGGGCGCAGGTTGCAGTGCGTCCCGACGTATTTGTTCACGGCGCGGAAAACGCGGCGGCCTTCATCGGCGGCAAGTCCCAGGCGGTCACGGAGCTGGTCTGCGGTCATTGGTCGAACCTCACAGCGAGAGAACCTTGCTGATGCCCCTAACACGCCCCGTGCGGCCGTTTTTGGCAAAATCCCAAAAAAAGCATCTGCGCGGTCGTCGGGCCGATTCCGGCCGATCGGTACGGTTGTCCCTCAATTCGGTGGGCGTAACATAACGAAACGACTCTCACCCGGCCCGCCCGCGACACCACCCCGAAGAACGGACCCATGCGCACGCCCGAACGGACCGCGGACGTGGTCGTGGTCGGTGGCGGCCCTGTGGGATGTGTGACCGCGCTGGCGTTCGCCAAGTCCGGCCGGCGCGTCTGCCTCATCGACCCGGACGCGCCCTCGAACCGGCTCACCGGCGAGTGGCTCCACCCGACCGGGGCCGGCATTCTCACCAACCTGGGTGTCAGTTTAACAGAAGCCGGCGTCGAGCACGCGCCCGGCCACGGGTTCGCCATCTTCCCAAACGGCGAAAGTCCGATTGTTCTCCCCTACGACGGCGGCGAACGCGGCATCGGTGTTCGCCAGCACCTACTCGTGAACGCGGTGCGCGCCGCGCTGGCACGGTACGAAAACGTAACCGTGTTGAGCGGCTACCGGGTCGCGGAGGTGGCGCGCGGGGGCGTGACGGCCGTGACGCCGGACCGCGAAACGACCGTGCGCGTCGCGGCCCCGCTCGTCGTCGGTGCGGACGGGCGGCAATCGATCGTGCGCCAGGCGCTGGGCTATTCCACATCGTGCCGGCCGCTGTCGTACATGGTCGGCGTGCTCATCGATCCGGCCGCGCTGCCGGTCGCCGATTACGGCAACGTGCTGCTCGGCGGCCCCGGCCCGGTGCTGGCCTTTCGCGTCGGCGCGAACCAGGCGCGGGTGTGCATCGACGTGCCCGCGGACCGCGTCGCGTGGGTCCGCAACCCGGCCGAACTGCTCGCCGCGTACAGACCGGCGCTCCCGGTGGCGCTGCACGCGGCCATCGCCGACGCGCTGGCACTCGGCCCACCGCAGGTCGCCGCGAACCAACTTTTGCCGCGCCGCGCGTACGGCCGCACCGGGATCGCGCTGGTGGGCGACGCGGTCGGCCACTGTCACCCGCTGTGCGCCGTCGGCATGTCGGTCGGCTTCCTTGATGCGATGACGCTCGCAACGTGTCGGAGCGTCGAAGAGTACACGGGCCTGCGCCGCACGGCCGGGCGCGTGCCGGAACTGCTCTCGATGGGCCTGTACGATCTGTTCGTGGGCACCGACGACGGCACGCCCGAATTGCGGGCCGCGGTGTTCCACCTGTGGCGCACGTCGGCCGCGGCCCGGCGCGACACCATGCGGCTGCTCGCGGTGCGCGAGACCCGGCGCGCGGCGCTGGGCGTCACGTTCGCGCGGCTGCTCACAGTGGCGTCGCGCCAGGTCGCGATCGGTGCTCTGACGCGGCCCGTGTCGCGCACGCTCGGCGCGGTCGCCGGGTTCGGCCGCTGGGCCGGCTGGTTCGCCCGCGAAGCACTCGCGCGCTGATCGTCCCGTCCCAGATTGCCCAGTCTTGTTTGCTCGAAGCACTCAGGTGCGCCCGGCTTGACGCGGGCCCCGGCTGGTGGCATACCGGCGCGCGAAACCAGTATCAGGCACGGGGTCTATCGGCATGGGGACGCGCCGCGAGGGGACGGTTCGGGGGCGCGCGGGCGCGCTGGTCGCGTGCGCGCTGGCGGCGAGTTCCGCCGGGTGCTTGACCGCGCCACCGGTCGACAACCCCGTCTACGTCCGCAACGCGGACGGCATCGAGAACCCCATGCTGGTCTCGCCCGGTCAGCCGACCGGTTCGTCGTACAAAGAGGTGTTCGAGAAGGCCCAGGACGTGCTCGGCGACTACTTCGACCTGCAAACGCCGAACGCCTACGACGGGCGCATCGTCACCAAGCCGCGGATCGCGCCGGGGTACGAGCAGTTCCTGAAGCGCGGCAACCCGGACCCGCGCCAGCGGCTGCTCGCCACGTTCCAGAGCGTGCGCCAGACCGCGACCGTCGAGATCAAGTCCGGCGAGCGCGGCGGCTACCTTGTGTACGTCGTGGTCGAGAAGGAACTGGAAGACGTGGCCCGCCCCGAGCGCGCGACCATCGGCAACGCGGTGTTTCAGGAGAAACCGACTGTCGCCCGCGAGGTCGAGGTGGTCGGCCCGGAGACGAGTGCCGACCGCGCGTGGTTCAAGATCGGCCGCGACTACGCCTTCGAGCAGGAGATCCTGCGGCGCATCCGGCAGTGCAAATAGGGAGAAGTGTCAGTGTCGGTGGTTAGTGGTCAGAGAAGACAAGTCGGTTCGGCTGTCTGT
>SXHE01000452.1 GCA_005773755.1 Planctomycetia bacterium | reverse complement strand
GTCGCTTACGCTCCGGGTTCGCCTTTCATCGTTCCGCTCGCTATTCCTAGAGGCACACACCAACTCGCAAGCCACCGGGTGATCCCGCATGAACGCGGTCTACGACTTCTTCATCAAAGAGTGGTACTTCTCGATCCCGCTGGTCATCATGTCGCTGATCGCGGCGGCGCTGGTCATCTGGCGCATCCTACTGAACAACACCGCGAACACGGACATGGACGACTTCCTGCCGCTGTTCCAGCAGACCCTGCGCAAGGGCGGGGTCAAGGCCGCGGTGAACCTGTGCAAGGACGACAAGGGACTGATCCCCAGCCGCTTGTTCGTCGCGGGCCTTGAAGCCGCCGACCAGGGGGCCGCCGCGATGCGCCGCAGCATGGCAACCGAGAACGAACTGGAGATCGTCCCGCGGTTGCACTTCCTGCTGGCCCCGATCCTCGCCATCGCCAAGATCGCCACGATGGTCGGGCTGTTCTTCACCGTCATCTCGATGATTAACACGTTCAACGCCATCGGCGAGGGCGCGAGCAGCGGCAAGGCGAAGGAGATCGGCGGACACGCCTCCAAGATCGGCCTCGCGCTGTTCGCCACCGCCATCGGCCTGTTCACCGCGATCCCGCTCGTGTTCAGCCACGTGCTGTTCAAGGACTGGATCGCCAAGTTCGAGGTCAAGGTGAAGAGCGCGTCGCACAAGCTCATCACGCTCGTGACCAACTACAAGAAAGACCCCAAACTGCTGGACGAGAAGGACGAAGAGGACGACGACGAAGAGGACGACGGCAAGAGCAAGAAGAAGGGGACGTTCAAGAAGGGCGTGAAGAAGGGCTGAGGTGTACTTCGTTTAGCGTACGTCCCGCAGGGACGTCAGAGGCTCACCGATGCCAGCCAAGCCGCCGAAAGCGTTCGACGTGTGGTTCGTGACCGCGAACACCGTCTACAAGGGCGTGCCCTATAACGTGGTCGCGGACTGGACCCAGCAGGGCCGGCTCGCGGGCGCGGACATGGTGCGGCCCACCGGCACCGACGAGACGTGGGTGCGCGTCGCGGACAACGAGCTGCTCGCGGACTTCCTGCCGCGCCCCGCGGCCGTGGCCGGTCCCGCGCCGAAGCCCGCGGTCGCAGCCGGCGCGCTGGACGACGTGCCCGTGGCCGAAGTGCTGGGCGAAGCGACGCCCATCGAACTGCCCGACCCCGAACCGCGCAAGGGCGGCACCCGTATCGAGGAAGATGACGAAGTGGACATGATCCCGCTCATCGACATCAGCATGGTGCTGCTCGTGTTCTTCATCATGATCCAGGCGGCCGGGGCGCTCGCGCCGGTGGACGTGCCCGAAATGCGGTACGCGGGCGAACTCAAGGCCGACCCCGAAGCGATCACGATCACCATCGAGAAGTTGAACGCCGAGGAAGTGTACTACGCGGTCCGCGTGGGGCCCCAACCGCCGCTGCCCAAGCACGACAAGCTGCGGACCCCGGAAGACGCGATCAACGCCGTGCGCGACGTGCTGAGCGGGGTGACGCGCCCGCCCGAAGTACGGATCGCCTGCCGCAAAGACCTGCCGCGCGAGCGCGTCTACGAACTGCGCCACGACCTGGAACCGCTGCGCAAACAGGGGATGATCTACTCCACCGTGGCGACCGTCGTGGAGGCACCGGAAAAATGAGCGCGTGGCTCGTCCGTCAGGAAGGCAGCACCCAGACCTACGCGCTACCCACGGTGGCCGCGGTCCTGACCGCGCTGCGCGACGGCAACTTCGTGCCCGCCGACGACGTGAAGGGCCCGGCCGAACCGGACTGGCAGCCGCTCGAAACGCACCCGGCGTTCGCCGACACCGCGCTCGACCTCGAACCGGAACCGGAAGAATCGGGCGACGACACTACGCTCGACATGAACCCGCTCATCGACGTGTGTCTGGTGCTGCTCATCTTCTTCATCCTCACGATCACCTACGCGACCCTCGAGCGCGCGCTGAGCGTGCCCGAAGACAACGCCGACGACAAGGCCTCGCCGAAGGTGAATCTGAACGAGATCAAGGACCGCGTGTTCATCGTGCAGGTGAAGATGGACGGCGAGACCCCGATCATCCAAATGGGCACGGAGAAGAAATCGCTGAAGCCGGTCGCGCGCGAGCGCATCAAGGAGGACATGGAAGCGCTCATCAGCTCGACCGGCCGGCGCGAAATGGTGCTCGACATCGACCGCGACGTGCCCTGGGGCGTCGAAACCGCGGTCCTCGACGCCGCGAAGGGCAACAAGATCCACGACATCATCAACAACCAGCGCCCGCGCGCCCGCTAGCCCTCCCATTCCCCACCGCTCCCCCAAGCTTTGTTGGGGGAGAGGTCGCCGCCCGCATTTGGGGCGGCGGGTGAGGGGGCGCTCAGCGCCTCAAGCCAATTCTGCGAAACGCACTTCACGTGCTTATCTCCCCCTCACCCGGCCCGCAGAGCCGGGCCGACCTCTCCCCCAACAAAGCTTGGGGGAGTGGTGAAGACACCCCGCCCTCCCATCTTCGCGCGCCGGCCGCGCTCTCGGAAAAATCGGCTCAAGTTCCCACACCCCGCGTGCCGATCATTGGCGACAAGGGGAAGGTGCCGACTTCTGGGGAACCGGCTCCGACCCCTATCGCACCGCGAAGGGGGCGTCGCGATGAGCGACACGCGCGGGCTACTCGACCGCATTTCCGCGTTCCGCCAACGGCTCGACGCGACACCGCAGCTCATCCCGGACGCGCTTCCGGTCGAGGCCGAGGCGGTGCCGCTTTCGGCCGCGGCGGAAGCGTTCCGTGAAAACGTTCGGCGGCTCGCCGGGTTCGCCCCGAGCGCGCCGGCCGCGCCGCTGCCGCAGTTTACCGACCGCGCGCACCGGCTCCTCGCGAGCGCCAAACTCCTGCTCGACCGACAGAAGGCGTTCACCACCGACCCGCACTTCGCAGCGCTGCCGGGCGCGGACGCGCTCGCCGGCTACCACCGCGAAACGGTCGCCGTGCTCGACGTGGTCGTGCGAACCGCGCAGGCGTTCCCCGATTCCGCCGGCGCGCAACTGAAACTGTGCGACGGCCTCGACGGGCTGCTCGCCGTGGTCCGCGACCGGCTCGCGGTGCAGGACCGCGCGCTGGCCCGGCGCAAGTGCGACGCCGACCGCACCGACCGCCTCGCCGGGTTCCTCGCCGCCATCAACACCGGCCAGCCGGCCGCGCTGCAAACGGTCGCGACCCTCGCGGAGGAGCTTCTCGACGAGGCGCGGCAGGCGAAGCCGATCCGGTTCGTGACCGCGGACCCGCACGCGCCGGCCCGGTTCGTCGCGGCTCACGCCATCAACGTCGCGCAGGTGATCGCGCGAGTCGTCCCGTACGACTACGAGTGGGCCGGGCGTCCGCTGCTGCCCGTCGTGGCGGCGCTGTTGATGGACTGCGGGATGCTCGCGGTGCCCGGCGCGGTACTCGCGAAGGTCGAACCGCTGACCGCGGACGAGCGGCGCGTGATCGAGGCGCACCCGAAGTACGGCGCGGAACTGCTGCTGTGGCGGGTCCCAACCATCGCCGGCCCGCTGGCCGCGGCTGTCGCCACGCACCACGAGCGGGCCGACGGCACCGGCTACCCGAACGGGCTGAAGGCGACCGACCTGCCGGCCCTCGGTCGGCTGCTCCGCGTTGCGGACGTGTACGCGGCGCTGAACGAGGAGCGCCCGCACCGCGCGGCGCTCGACCCGCGTGCGGCGCTGACCGAGGTGCTACTGATGGCCGAACAGGGGCAGCTCGACCGCGACTTCGCCGAGTACCTGCTGAACCTCGCGTTCTACCCGGTCGGAACGGTCGTCGAGCTGACCGACGGGCGCGTCGGGCTGGTGGTCGCGAACCACCCGAACCGGCTCGACCCGCGCACGCCCGGCCGCCCCGTGGTCGCGGTGATGGTGGACGCCGACGGCGCGCTGTTGCCCCGCGCGGAACACGTCGATCTGTCGGCCGCCGACCGCGGCAGCATCGTCCGCGGCCTGAGCGCCGAACGCGCGCGCGAGCTGCTGGGCGCGAAGTATCCCGACCTTGTGTGAGGGTGAGCGGGGCGAACGGCCGGCGTCAGCCGGCC
>SXHE01000451.1 GCA_005773755.1 Planctomycetia bacterium | reverse complement strand
TTCCAGTGCGTACACCCCCGGAAGGTTGAGTTTCAGCAATGCGCAACTCTTGCCATCAGCCCCGAAACTGACGTTACGAACCAGGAGTAGGCCCTCGGTGATTCGGAATTCGAACCGCACCGGCTGGTCGTCTACTTCGCGAGCCCCCCGCAACGTGTCGTCGGCATCGATGAATGCAACCTCCTTGCCGGTCTTCACGTCCGCCCCGATTACGGTCCCCTCGAAGCGCTTCCCGTCGGCCGTGAGCTTGTATTCCACGATGAAGATCACTTCTTGAAGATCCTTCTTACCGGTCGGGTCCACATGCATGTGAACGACGAGCTGCTTCGGAGTGAACTTGAACGTCGCCCGGAACGCGCCGGCATCCCGCGTCCAGGTGCCGAGGAGGGAAGTCGGGACGTGAGGAAGAGTACTCGCCGGGAGTGGGGGAGCGGGCTGGCCGAAAAGACTCGCGGACGGCGCGGCGGTCGGCGGCTGCGACTGCGGCACGGTTTGGGGAGGGACCTCCGGCAACGGTTGAGGTGCCGGGGCGGGATCGGCGTACACCACGGGTGGCGTGGTCGTCGTGGCGGGCGCGGCCGGTACCGACACGGACGGCGGGGGCGGCACACCGACGACCGGCTGAGGCGGCGCGGTCATCGCGGAGGGCACTCCGGGCATCGCCGTCGGCGCTTCGTTTCGGCCTGGGAACGGCGGCGGCACGGGGGGCTTGGGCCTGTATTCCTCCAGTTGGGCGTTAATCAAGGCGGATATCACCATGGATCCGGCGTCACTGAATTTCTTCTCCCACGCCGGCAGCTTCGATTCGTCGATGCGGGTGTACCGCCCGCCGACGAGCATCCGGAGGTTGGCGAGTTCGCCGACGCGCTCGGTGCGCATCCCTTCGCCGAGGCACTTCAGGTTTCGCACGGTCAGGTTGTCGCCGTCCACCCGCCAGCCGAACGCGAACGCGTGCCCTTCGAACGGCTCGAAGATCGCGGTGTACATCGGGTGGTTGGCGTCGGCACCGAAGATGACGCCGAACAGGGTGCCGTCCTTCGCGACCGCGTAGTCGGCGTCGAGTGTGACCCGCACCACCGGGCACACCTCCTCGCCCGTGGCGAAGAGGGCGGTCGCGGTGAGCCGGTCGTCGGTGAGCTTCAGCACCACCTTCACCGGGCCGACGTCGCGGACCCAGACCCCGACCGGCCGGGCGGGAGCCTTCGCCGCGAGGGGTCGGGATTGCTCCTGCGGTTTCGCAGGCGCGGGCGGGGCCGCCGAGAGCGGATTCGCGACCGACAGAGCGAGTGCAGCGAGGAGCAACGGCGTGAACCGGCGGACCATACGGGACTCCTTTCCCAGAGGCGCGGACGAACCGGAAGGATCATGCGATCGGACCGACGTTTTCGCAAGGCGAACCGTCTAACGGGCGTGCAGTCGCCACCCTACGGCACCGGCCGGATCGGGTCGGATTTGGGTTTCACGTTCTCACCGCCGGCCCGGGTGATCATCGCCTTGAGCGTGTTGGGATCCTCGTTTCCCGCCAACCGTTGGACCGTGCCGTTCACGAAGATCGCGGCCTCAGGGATCGCCTCCAGGTTGTCGAAGGTGAGTTTATCCGGCTTCGTCCACGGAACCCGTTCCATGAACCGGACGGCGAGGATCGTGGCCGCCGGGTCGTCGGTGATGTCCTTCTTCGACAGCCCGCCCGGCCCCTCGAACACGGACCCCTTCGCGGTGTAGACGCGGTAGCCGGTGTGCGGACGCGGCCGGTACGCCGTCTGGAGCGGATCGGTGCAGAGGTCCGCCGGCATCAGGTCGAGCAGCTTCTTGTTCGCGGGCGAGTCCCACGCTTCTTCGAGGTTGAACTTTTTGTAGAGCGCCGCGGCCTCGTCCCCGAGGTGCGGCAGCAGTGCGACGCGCCACGACAGGAGCGGCTTCCCCTCCTTCGACAGGATCGCGGGCAGCGGAAACCGCCCATGCTTCGCGTGGTACGCGAGCAGTGCTTTCGCGACGGTCGCGTCGTTCTTCCCCGCCACGGCCGGGTCGAAGTGGGTGAGGCCGGTGGGCATCAGGACGTAGCCGAAACCGGGCAGCACCAGGCACCCCAAGAACCCGGACTTCGATACGAACGTGAGCCGCAGTTGTGTCCCATGCCGTTCGGGCTTCGCGACTCGGAAGGCGTCCCGGGTCTGCGTCACGAAGTCCCGGGTCAGCTTCTGATCCTCCAACCGCTCGGGGTCGGTTGCGTCTTCCGCCGGCAGCTTTCCGACTTGCAGGTCGAGTTCCTCGGCCCCGGCCGCGACCGCCTTGACCAGCGCGGCGTGCCCGTCGGCCGCGGCGGCTTCGGACACGAACGCGCCCAGGACGTCGATCGTCAGGTCGTCGCGGAGGTCGATCGCGACGGTCACGCGGTCGGCGGTGTACGCCGGGGCGGCGAGCTGAAACTGGGGGGGCAGGTTGTCGGCCAACACCCGACGGACCTTCGGCCCTTGCGCCCCGAGTACGACGCGCTTGGGGCCGTCGGCCGCGTTCCGGACCGCACCGTCGAGCGGTCCGGGTTTCGGGTCCGCCAGACGATCGATGACGAGTCGGACCGAAGCGTGCGAACCGAACACCAGGGTGCGGTCGTCGGCCAGGAAGATCGCCGTCCACCCGTCCGCGTCGAGCAGGTAGCGCCGGCCGCGGTACTCTTCGGTGCCCTTGCCGGCGCGGAGCCAGGGGTTGGACTTGTCGATCGCGGCGGCCGTGGTCAGCACCACGAGCCGCGAAGGGATCTCCCCCGGGACGGCCATGACGTTCCAGCCGATGTGGTCGGCGGTCGGCCAGATCACCGTGGCCCGCGTGATGTCCTTCAAATCGAGTTGGGTCACGAGGCCCACCATCCGCGCGTATTCGCCATCGGGGAACAGGCGCTTCCGCGCCCACGCGAGCGCGGGGGCGGTCATCACCTCCTGCACGGGAACCGTGAGGAACCCGGCGGCGTCCCGCGGAATGAGGTCGAGTTCCGGCGGGATCGGACGGACGACCACGGCCCGCGGAGCCGGAGCCACAGGAAGCGCCGCCGTCAGGGCACTTCGCCGGATCGTGGCACGAAGCACGCTCAGGTCTTCGGTTCGCTGAACCTCGCGTACCGAGCCGTCGGCCCGGATGACGGCGGCCGGGAGTTCCTTCAGGTCGTCCGGGGTGGGCGCATCCGGCTTCGTCCAGGGAACCCGGCTGTCATCCCAGCCTCGAACCGCGATCACCGCGTCCGGCGGCGGATTTGCTCGTCCGCCCGCGGGTTCGCGTTCGTGCGCGCCGGGAACCGCAAACACCCGGTAGGCGCTCCCGGGTCGCGGCCGGTAGGTCGGGACGAGGTGCGCGGTCGAGAGAACGGCCGGCATCGGCTCAGCGAGCACCCGGTTCGCGGGCGAATCCCAGGGTTCGTTGAGTCGGAATCGCCGATACAGCGCCGCGGCCTCCTCACCCAGGTAGGGCAGCACGGCGACGCGCCACGACACGACAGGAGCGGCTTGCCGGTCTCGTCGGTGATCGCCGGCGGGGGAAACCGGCCGTGGTCCGCGCGGTAGGCGGCGAGCGCCCGGGCGAGGGTCGCGTCGCGGCGCTCCTGCGTCACCGGGCTTTCGAGCGGTACGTCCCCGCCGCTCGGCAGAAACGCGTAGCCGCCGTACTCCCTGAGGGCTTCCTCGAACGGAAGGGCACTTTCGGTCCGCACGGCGAGCCGAACCGAGGACGAGTCGCGAACGGGCTTCGCGGCCAGCAGCGCGTCGCCCGCCTGGAGGTAGAACGCGTTCTGCTTGTCGTACAAGGCGGCCGGCGTTCCGCTGCGGCCGTCCGGGTCTGCTCCCGCAACCTGCTCGATGACCTTGTCGCCGGCTCGCGCGATTCCCCGGAACACGCGGCTCTGGTGGGCACAGATCTCCGCCAGCGCCTCGCGCGCCTGCTCGGCCGTACCTTCGTTTGGGAACGCCGCAACCAGGCCGAATTCCAGCCCCCGACGGCAGTCGAGCGTCACGGTGAAGTGGTCGGGCGCGAACCCCCGGACACCGGGGAACGGCTTCGGCGGTAAGAACAGCCACGGCACCTTGTCCTTGTCGAGTTGGGCGCGGGTGAACGGCCGGCCGTGTATCCCGACGACGATGTGGCATTCCGTGTCGGCCGCGGTTCGGACGGCGTCGTCGAGGGGCCCGGGCCGCGGGTCCGCGAAGTGGTCGAGCAGGAACCGCACCGCCGCCCGTGACCCGATCGCGAGCGTGTGCGGATCGACCGGGTAGAAGGCGGTCCATCCGTCGGAGTCCAGAGCGTACCACCGCCCGCGGTACTCCTCCCGCGTCTTCCCGCGCCCCTCGAATGCCGGGTGGTCCAGAGGGAACGGCTCGGTTCGGGTGAGGAGGAGAATTCGCGACAGCTTCTCCGGGGGAACCCCGTAGATGTCGGTGTCCGGGTGTGCGGCGGTCGGCCAGATAACCGTCGCGCGGGTGAGGCCGGCCTCCCTGAAGCCGGTAAGGTTCTGGTCGCGGTCGCCAAAGTCCTTATCCGGTTCGGGCCAGACCCACGACTGTGACGGCACCCGCGTGAGATCCCCGACGCGCGTCGTGACGAACCCCGCGGCCGTCCGCGGGATCGCGTTGAGTTCTGCGGGTAATTGAGGCCCTCGCCCCAGGAGCGGGTGCGCCTGGCTCTTCCCAACGTCCTCGCCCGCGTTCTTGGAATCGGTCGCGACGCCCGGCCCTGATCGAGTGAGGATGGTCGCGACGGCGACGCTCGCGAACACGAGTGCAGCACACGCCGCCAACCGCTTCCACGGCCCGCGGTGCGAAACGGCGGGTCGAGGTTCGGCCGCTCGTGTGAAGCGGGCGAGAGCGTCCGCGACATCCGCAGCGGACGCGTATCGCTCCTCGGGCGTCTTCGCCATCATCCGCCCGATCAACGCACTCAGTTCCGGCGGCGCATCGGGCCGGAGTGTGGAGAGCGGCGCCGGTTCTTCGGTGCGGATGCGGTGCAGCTTGTCGGGACCGGTTCCGCCGGGGAACGGAGCCTGCCCCGTAAGCAAGTGGTACAGGGTGCAGCCGAGCGAGTACACATCGGCGCGGGCGTCGGCGGTCCGCGCGTCCTTCGCCTGTTCCGGGGCCATGTAGTCCAGGGTGCCCATGCACGCGCCGGTCTGCGTCAACCGTCCGGTGACACCTGCTTCGCCGGTTTCGGCGCCAGGGGGTGTGCAAGCGCCGGCGGCTCCTTCGGACAGGAACCGGGCGAGGCCGAAGTCGAGGATCTTCACCCGCCCGTCCGGGGTGAGCATCAGGTTGGGGGGCTTCACGTCGCGGTGAACCATCCCGAGGGCGTGGGCGTGGGCCAGTCCCGCGGCCGCCTGAATCGCGTACCCACACGCCTCGGCGATCGGGAGCGGCCCGCGGTCGCGCAGCACGTCCGCAAGGGTGCGACCCTCGACGAACTCCATCACCAGCACGGTGACCGATCCGACCTGCTCGGCGTCATGGGCGGTCACGATGTTCGGGTGGTGGAGCCTCGCCGCGGTCTTCACCTCGTTCCTGAACCGCTCCGCCGCCCCGGGCTGTTCCAGCAACCGCGGGTCGATCAGCTTGATCGCGACCGGCCGCTCCATGAGCGTGTGTTCGGCCTTGTACACCGCCCCCCTCCCGCCGCGGCCGAGCAGTTCCCCGAGCCGGTACCGCGGGTGAGCAACCAGTTCGTCGGGGATCGGTGGCGGGTCCGCGGTCGTCGGGTCGCCGAAGCAGGCCAGGGTCGGAGCATCGGCCGCGCAGCCCGACCCGTTCGGCGGGTCGAACGCGGCCGCGTCGCGCAGCGCGGACAGGAACGGGTCGCGGGCCAGTTCGTCCATCCGTTCGCCGCACGCCGCGCAACCGTGAAGGTGCTCCTCCACCGCGCCAGCCTCGGCGGGCGCGAGGCGGCCAGCGCCGTAGGCCGCGAGACGGGCCGCGTCGGGGTGAACCGTGGGTGGGGCGCTCACGTGTATCCTCCATGACCGGTGGTAAGTCCGGGGCGGTGCTTACGGCTTTGCCGGGAGCGGGGTCGCGTCCCAGCACCGGATCGGGCCTTGATTTTGGTAGTACAGCCGGTGCCCGTCGCGGGAGAAGAACAGCCCGCTGTACCCGCCCCCGGCCTCCGGCACGCCGGTGAGCGTCAGCAGCTCTTGCCCGGTCGTCGGATCCCAGAGTTCGATCGACTGGTAGCTGAGGGCCGCGAGCCGCGAGCCGTCCGGCGAATACGCGAGCTGCCGCGGGACACTCGCTTGGGCCGGAAGGTCGATCACCTTCTTCCCGGTGGCGCCGTCGTACACGCGCACCTTGCCGGAGTGGTTGAGGGTCGCGATCCGCTTCCCGTCCGGGCTGAACGCGACGCCACCGACCGTAATCGGCTCGCCGTCGCGGATGTCGAGGATGCCGTTGTCGTCGAGGTTCCACACCCGTACGTAGCCGAGGAACTGTTCGTCCTGGCCGGCAACGGCGAGTCGCTTGCCGTCCGGGCTGAGGGCGATCCGCGAGCGGTACCGGAACTCGCCGGAGAAGTTCCCGACGTCCTTCCCGGTCTCGGCCTCCCAGACGCGGACGGTCCCGTCCAGCGCGCACGTCGCCACCCGCTTGCCGTCCGGGGTCAGCGCGAGGTCGGTCGCCTCCTGCGTGTGACCGCGGTAGGCCGTGATGACCTTGCCGGTTGCCACGTCCCAGACGCGGATTTCGCGGTAGGATACGGGGGCCACGAACAGGCGGTTGTCGGCGCTGAACGCCATCGGGCAGTTCTTGTGGAGCTGGTGATTCTGGCCCATCCGGATCAGTGCGGGGTCGCGGAGGCGGAACCGGTGGCGGACGGCCCCGGTCGCCCGGTCGGCGATCTCGATCACCGGGTCGAGTACGTTCGCCTCGCTCCGCTCGTTCTCGCGTCGGGTCGCCAGGAGCGTGCCGTCGGGGCTGAGCGCCTGTGCGAGTGTGTTCGACGGCGAACCGGGCAGCGTGAACCCGGCCGGGGACTGACCGACGTCCCAGACCAGTGCGGGGGCATTGACCCAACCGCCGCCGATCACGAACCGCCCGGTGGGGTCGAACGCGACGTGCGCGATC
>SXHE01000450.1 GCA_005773755.1 Planctomycetia bacterium | reverse complement strand
CTCGGGGCTGAGGCGGCGGACCCGCGGGCCGCCGTCGAACTGCGGGACGTTCGTAGGGTCGAACAGGACGTGGTGCGGGACGGCGTTCCCGTTGGCGTAGGCGGCGCGGCGGGTGAACGGCCGCCCGGCCCGCTTCGCCTCGGCGTGTGCCCACCGCCCGACCGCGACGAGTTCGACATCCGACGGGCGTGGTTTCCCCTTTGGTGGCATCTCGCCGTTCGCGAGCTTCTCGACCACCATCGCCCACCGGGCGCCGCTGGTGGTCGCCTTCATGTCCGGGTCGAGCCTGGTCAGGTCGAGGTCGCCCTCGACCTTCTTCGGGCCGTGGCACGAGACGCAGTGCTTCGCCAGGAACGGGGCGACGGACTTCTCGTACTCAGTCTTGCTCTCGGCGACCGTGGCGAACTTCACGTCGGCCGGCTCCGCGGCGGCGAGGGCACCGACGAACGCGGCGAGCAGCGGCGGGAGGAGCAGCGAGCAGCGGGGCATGTCCGAACGACTCCGCGGGCGGATTTCCCCACCGAACCCCGCCCCCGACGGGCGCAGACCGCAGCGGGTCATTTTTCCAGCAACTGACGAGTAACCCGAATTGTCTGGGATGCGAGGCGGTCGGGGTTCAGGTCTGGTAATCTGGTTCATCGTGAACTGCCCGCCGCTCGAACTGCCCCCGACGCCCGCCTCCCGCATTCCCGAGTTTGCCATGCCCATCCGTGCCTGGTCTCTGGTCCGCCTCGTGCTCGGCGCGCTCACCCTTCTAGGGACGAACCCGACTGCTTCCGCCGCGGATCCGGCGTCTGTCAGTTTCACCACCGAGGTCGTCCCGACGCTCACGAAGTTGGGCTGCAACACCGGCGGGTGCCACGGCAAGGCCGAAGGGCAGAACGGGTTCAAGCTGTCGCTGTTCGGGTTCGAGCCGCAGGAGGACTACGAGTTCGTTGTGAAAGAGGCACGCGGACGCCGCGTGTTTCCCGCCGCGCCCGAGCGCAGCCTGCTGCTCCTCAAGGGGAGCGGCACGGTGCCGCACGCAGGCGGCAAGCGGCTCGACCCGAAGTCCGACGCTTATGTTCTCCTCCTCCGCTGGCTAGCCGAAGGCGCGCGGCCGTCGCCCGCGAACGAGCCGAGCCTCGACCGCATCGAGGTCCGGCCCGGCGGCACGGTTCTCGAACGCAGCGGAAAAGTGCAGGCGACGGTTGCCGCCCACTTCCGCGACGGCTCGACGCGCGACGTGACCCGGTTCACGGTGCTCGAAGCCGGCCCCGCCGAACTCCTGGCCGTGGACCCGACCGGACTCGTGACGGCGAAGCATCGGGCTGGGTCCGCGACAGTGACCGCTCGCTACATGGACGCCGTCGCCGTCGCCCGGGTCACCATCCCGTTCGGCACCCCGGTCACGAACCTACCTCTCGCGAAGACCGTCGTCGATGAACTGGTCTTCAAGCAACTCAAGGAACTCGGGTTGCCTCCGTCAGGACTGTGCGACGACGCGACGTTCGTCCGCCGGGCCACCATCGACATCTGTGGCCGCCTGCCCACGAAGGACGAAGCCGAGACCTTCGTCGCAGACAAGGGAGGCGACAAGTACGAGAAGTTGATCGACCGACTGCTCGCGTCGCCCGACTACGCCGACTACTTCGCGAACAAGTGGTCGGCGCTGCTCCGCAACCGCCGCAACGGGCCGAGCGAGGACGGGAAGCCGAACGTCGCCTTCCACGCCTGGATCCGCGACGGGCTGAAGGAGAACAAGCCGTTCGACCGGTTCGTGCACGAGTTGCTCACCGCGAGCGGCCCGGTGGACGAGAATCCGCGTGCGGTGTGGTACCGCGAACTGAAGGAACCGGCCAACCTCGCGGAGGACGTGGCGCAACTGTTCCTCGGCCAGCGCGTCGCGTGCGCGAAGTGCCACCACCACCCGCACGACCGCTGGACGCAGGCGGATTACTGGAGCCTCGCCGCGGCGTTCGCGAATACCGACGTCCGGCTCGCGACACCCCCGAAGAAGGGCGACCCCAAGAAGAACATCCCGGACACGCCCGGGAAACCGCTCGCCGTGGCCCACAAGAGCGGGGCGGCGACGATGCCCCACCCGCGGACCGGCGTGAATCTCTCGCCCGCCGGGCTCGACGGCAAGCCGTTCGCGCTCGATGAGGACGCCGACCCGCGCGAGAAACTCGCGGACTGGGTGACCGACCCCGCCAACCCGTACTTCGCCCGCACACTGGTGAACCGCTACTGGAAGCACTTCTTTGGGCGCGGACTGGTCGATCCCGAAGACGACATGCGGGCCACCAACCCGTCGAGCAACCCGGAACTGCTCGACGCCCTGGCCAAGCGATTCGTCGCCGACAAGTTCGACGTGAAGAAGCTCGTGAAGCTCATCTGCACGTCGAACTTGTACCGGCTGAGCAGCACGCCGAACGAGCACAACGCCGACGACAAGCAGCACTTCGCCCGGTTTTATCCACGACGGCTGAACGCCGAGGTGCTCCTCGACGCCATCGACACCGTCACCCTCGCCAAGACGCCGTTCCGCGGTGCACCGGCCGGAACGCGGGCCGTGCAACTGCCAGACAACCAGTCCGACTCGTACTTCCTGAGTGTGTTCGGCCGCCCGGACGGGGCCAGCCCCTGCGAGTGCGAGCGGAGTTCGGACGCGAACCTCGCCCAGGCGCTCTTGCTGATGAACTCCGAGGAACTGCTCGCCAAGATCGGCACGCCGGTCCCGGAGCCGAAGCGAGACGCGAAGGCGAAGCCCCAGCCGAACGCCGGGCCGAAGGCCACCGCCGGCGAGCGGTTGACGAAGCTCGTGGCCGACAAGCGGCCGCACGAGGAGAAGCTCCGCGACCTGTACCTCGTCGCGCTGTCGCGTGAGCCGACGAAGGACGAACTCGCGACGCTCCTCGGACACGTCGAGAAGAAGGCCGACGACCGCGCCGCCTACGCCGACATCCTGTGGGCGCTCGTGAACACCAAAGAGTTCCTGTTCAACCACTGACCGCAACGAATCCGTCACACTCACGCACGGAGATGCCCCATGGTCTCGGTCTTCGGAAACGACCGCACGCGGACCTGCGCCGGCCCTTCCCGCCGCGAGTTGCTCCGCGTCGGAAGCCTCGCGCTCGGCGGGCTGTCGCTCCCCGGCTTGCTCGCCACGAAGGCCCAGGCTTCGGACAAGGCGAGTGCGATTCGCGACAAGGCGGTGGTGATGCTGTTCCTGGTCGGCGGGCCGCCGCAGATCGAGACGTTCGACCCCAAGGAGAACGTGCCGGACAACATCCGGAGTTGCACCGGCGAAGTTCAGACCAAACTCTCCGGCGTGAAGTTCGGCGGCAACTTCTCGAAGATGGGCGAACGGGCCGACCGGCTCGCGGTGGTTCGGTCGTTCGGCAGCGGCGATGGCGGACACAACCAGCTTCCGGTCATCACTGGCCGCAGCCCGATGAAGTCGCCGATGGCGGCCCTCGTGGCCCGCGCCCGCGGGGCGATGAACCCGAAGACCGGCGTGCCGACGAACACCGTGATCGTGCCCGAGGCCATCCGCCCGGACCTGAAGCTGAACACCCCGACCGGCCCGTTCCAGCTCGACTACGTGCTGAAGAACTACGTCCCGGCCGGTGGCGTCGGCCGCGCCTACGACGCCTTCATCCCGATGGGGGCCGACTCGCTGCTGAAGAGCCTGCAACTCCAGATGGCGCAGTCCGACTTCGACGACCGCAAGAGCCTGCTCGGTAAGCTCGACAGCTTCCAGCGGGCGCTCGACAAGACCGGCGAGACCGCGGGCATCGACGCCTTCCAGCGGCAGGCCGCCGACGTGCTGGTCAAGGGCATTGCCGACGCCTTCGACGTCACGAAGGAAGACCCGAAGACGGCCGCCAAGTATGACACGGGCCACCTGTTCCGGATGGAGGACTACCACAAGGACGGGAAGCATTACAACAAACTGGTGAACCAGTCGCGGGTGACGAACCTGCTCGGCAAGCAGATGCTCCTGGCCCGGCGGTTGGTGGAACGCGGAGCCGGGTTCGTCACCGTGTTGGACTCGTGCTGGGACTTCCACGCCGACGGCAACAACCCCGGCTGCCCTCAGGGGATGGCGGTCCTCGGGCCGCAACTCGACCACGCGGTCGCCGCGTTCCTCGACGACCTGAAGGACCGCGGGTTGGAGGACAAGGTGCTACTGATCATCACCGGCGAGATGGGCCGCAGCCCGTCGAAGGGGAAGAACGGCGGCACCGGCCACCACGCGGACATCACCCCGTTGGTGCTGGCCGGCGGCGGGCTGAAGATGGGGCAGGTCGTCGGTCGCAGCGACAAGACCGGTTCGAAGCCGGCGACTCCGGCCTACCGCCCCGAACACCTGCTGGCGACCGTGCTTCAGACGGTGTTCGACGCACCGGCGGTGCGTACCAACCCGGCGCTCTTGCCAGCGGAAGTGGCGAACCTCGTGAACACAGGCACGCCGATCGCCGAACTGTTCTGACCAGCCACGCGTCACACCGAACAAGAGGGATTGCAGATGCTCACGATCTTCGACCGCGGGTGCGCCCACACCTGCCAGGGCCGCACCCGGCGCGAGTTCCTCCGCGTCGGCGGCCTCACACTGGGTGGGTTGACCCTCGCCGATCTGCTCGCCGCGCGGGCCGCGTCGGGCGACTCGTCCGAGCCGAAGGCGGTCGTCCTCTTGTTCCTCCAGGGCGGGCCGACGCAGCTCGAAACGTGGGACCCGAAGCCGGACGCGCCGCAGGAGACCCGCACCCTCGGGGACACGATCTCGACCGCGCTGTCCGGCGTGCGGGTCAGCGAACACTTCCCGAAGATGGCCGCGAGGGCGAAAGAGTTCGCCTTCGTGCGGTCGTTCGCGTCCGGCAACGGCGGGCACACCTACCAAGCGGTCACCACCGGCGGGAACGCGGCCAAGGCGGCCATGAGCGCCGCGTACGCCAACCTCGCCGGCACCACCCACCCGCGCACCGGGCTCCCAACGAACGTACTGGTGCTTCCCGAGGCCGTGCGGGACGGACTGACGCTCCAGAACAACTTCGAGACGGGCGCACTGCCGACGCTCACGCAGCCCGGCGCGCTCGGGCCGCAGTGCGAGGCGTTCAACCCGTCCGGCGGGTCGAAGCTCAAGCAGGCCATGAGCCTGACCCTCCCGCGCGAGCAGTTCGACGACCGGCGGAAGCTGCTGGCCGACCTCGACGGGCTCCGCCGCGACCTCGACCGCGACCCGGCCGTCGCGCAGGCCGGCAAGTACCAGCAGCAGGCGGTAGAGGTCATCACCCGCGGCGTGACGGAGGCGTTCGACCTCTCGAAGGAAGACCCGAAGACGGTGGAGCGGTACGACACGAGCAAGCTGTTCAAGTTGGAAGACGCCACCCGCTGGCACGACATGAAGCGGGCGACGAACCTGCTCGGCCGGCAGATGCTCTTGGCCAGGCGGTTGGTCGAGAACGGCGTCGGGTTCGTGACCGTGTCGGACTGCGGCTGGGACATGCACGCGAACAACAACAGCCCCAAGAACATGGAGGGGCTCAAGTGGCTGGCCCCCCAAGTGGACCACGCCGTCGCAGCCTTCGTCGAGGATCTGAAACAGCGCGGACTGTCCGACCGGGTGCTACTGGTGGTGACCGGCGAGATGGGCCGCACGCCGAAGCTCAACAAGAACGGCGGCCGCGACCACTATGGGAACGTCACGCCCCTCGTTCTGGCCGGCGGTGGGATCAAGACCGGGCAGGTGATCGGCAAGACGGACGCCACCGCGTCGGCCCCGACGACGAAGGTGTACAAGCCGACGAACCTCTTTTCGACGGTGATGCACCACCTGTTCGACCTGGGCAAACTGCGGCTCCGCACGGACGTCCACCGCGACATCAAGGCCGCGGTCGAGAACCACGCCGTCATCGACGACCTGTTCTGATCCGCCCCGGAGTCACCCGGGCGGTTCATCACGCTGGCCCGCGCCGCAGCTGCGGGCCAGCGCCCGCTGAGCACGTTACTTTTCGGAGACCGTGATGCGTTCGCTTGCCCGCCTCGTGGCGCTCTGCCTCGCCGTGCCCGCAGTCGCCGCGGCACAGGAGCCGCCGAAGGCGGTCCCGCACCCGGAGGTCACGCAGGTCGATAAGGCGCTCAAGGGGCGGCTGACGGCCGAGGAGCAGAAGGCGCACATGAAGTGCCCCGACGGCTTCGCGGTCGAGTTGGTCGCGGCCGACCCGCTGGTCATCAACCCCGTCACGATGGCGTGCGATGAGAAGGGCCGCATCTACGTCAGTGAGAGCCACACCTACCGCTACGGCCCGGGCGGCACGCCGGTCAAGCCGGCCAGCAACCCGCTCGTGCGGCTCGACCCGAAGCCGGACGGTAAGGGGTACACCCGCACCGTCGTCGCCGAGGGGTTCGACGACCCGGTCATGGGCATCATCGTGAAGGGCGACAAGCTCTGGGCCGCGGCGAACAACTACCTGTTCACCTTCGACCTGACCCCCGAGGGCAAGGCGGTCAACAAGAGGACGCTCGTCACGGACAAGAACAAGGCGTGGAACCCGTTCGGCATGTTCGTCCTGGAGTGGGGACCGGACGGGCTGCTGTACCTGAGCGTCGGCGACCACAACATCCACCTCGTCGGGCCGGGCGGCGAGCTGAAGGGCCGCGGGCGCACCGGGTTCGTCATGCGGATGAACCCGGACGGCACGAGCATGGAGCACCTCGTCCACGGGCTGCGGGTGCCGTACTCGTTCGAGTTCGACCCGTTCGGGCAGATGTGGCT
>SXHE01000449.1 GCA_005773755.1 Planctomycetia bacterium | reverse complement strand
CGGTCTTCGACTTGTACGAGACCGTAACGGGGTCATCGACCAGCGCCCAATCGCCCGACAGGTCGAGACTCATAGAACCTGCTTGGTCGAAACGACGTAGGGGGTCATCCGGTTCACGGTCTTCTGTAGCGCGTCGATGAGCCGTTGCAGCCCCTCGCGCCACTCGTTGCGCGACACGCTCTTCCCGTCGAGCGTGTAGGACGGCTGCGGGCTATCGCTGTCGGCCGCGAGCGCCGTGGCGTAGCCCGCAATGGTCGTCTCAAGGTTCTCGCTGACGGTCGGCATCGGTGCCCCTGTTCGGATTGCGGTCCCCAGTGGGGACCGCAATATTCCCCGGTGAAAACGCTGTCACCATTGGTGACAGCGTTACCCGCTTACGGGGTGATGTCTTCCTTCGTGCCCATGTAGCTGTAGCGCGGTTCCTTCACGAACGGGACGCCGTGCTCGCGCGCGACCCAGATGCCGACGATGTCGCGCCGGGTGTCTTCGCTCGACAGCGGGGCGCTGGTGACCTGGAACGGGATGATCTGGCGGTAGCGGAAGGCGCGGCGGAAGTCGCCCAGCCACCAGCGGGCCGGGGCGTTGGTCGTGCTGATCGAGGCCGCGATGAGGCGGTTGTACCAGACGCGCGTGAGCACCACGAGCGACACGGGCCGGATGAGCGAGTCCTTCGTCTGGGTCAGCGTGTTGCCGCTGTCGGTCCCGCGGCGGATGAACTCCGGGTACAGCACGCCCTTCGCGTTCATCTCCTTCTGCGGCATCACGGCGATCTGCGGCGCGGCTACGGTGATCTCGAACCCGGTGCCGGGGTCGGTGTTGCCTTCCAGCACCTGAATCCCGCTGTCGATGCTGGCGTAGTTCGTCAGTTCGTTCAGCGACGTGTTGACGTAGTCGTTCGGCACGGTGCCGGCGGCGTCGAGGTAGGTGTTGTTGCTCACCCCGTCCCGCGAGTAGGTGTTCGTGACGCCCATGAAGCAGTCGGCCTGACGGAGTTCCTTCTTCCGCGCCACCGCGGTGCCGGCGTTCTTGCACGCGCTTTCGAGCACGTCCGTGCGGTCGTAGATGAACGTCTTCTCGTTGATCTGGATGACGTTGCCGTAGCGCTGGTTGTCCGGCACTTCGATATACGTTTCCTTCAGCCCGACCGTCGGGTACGGTTCGCCGTCGTTCAGGTCGTCGCTGACCCCGCCGTCGTTCATCACGCCGATCATCTTGCCGCCGTTGACGCGCTCCTGCTTCACCTCGTACAGGCTGTCGCCGATGAACTCGGGCGCGGTGTACGCTTCCATCGTCAGGGCGTCAACCAGCCCGGCGACGGTGTCCGTGAAGGCGCTGATGCGCGCGAAGTGCGAGGGCAGCACGACCGCGCCCTCGGCTTCGGCGAACGAGCCGTACTGCTCGCGGAGCGCGAACGCCCGGCGGATGTCCGACGCCCCGACGCCGCGCCCGAGGAACACCTGCGCCACGTCGCGCAGGCTGACGTTCACGGGGTCGATGACCCGGTCGCGGTTGAGCCGCGGCGCGCCGGTCATCTCGTCCTCTTCGATGCCGCACATCTCGCGGAGCTGCGCCCGGTAGCCCGCCGCGCCGGTGTCCGCGTTCGCGTGTTGCTCGTACAGCTTGAACAGCTTCTCGACGTTCACGGGCATGGGAAGAACTCCGGTACGGGGTGTGAGCCGGGGCGGAACCTCCCTCGTTGTGAGGGAAGTCGCCGTGTGCGTTTACGCCATTGCTTGCGTGCCGGCGTGGTTGGTGGTGACGACGCCGCTGATCTCGATGTAAACCTCGGTCGCGCCGGAAGCGGCGTTCCGCGACAGCCGCCCGACCGCGAGGTTGGCCGTCGCCACCGGGACGACGATCTGGTCCGCCATGCCCACGGCGTTCGCGGCCCCGGTGCCCGCCATGCCGAAGTAGGTGCCGATGTCGTAAGCCTGCCCCAGCGCGGCGCACGGGTACTTGAACTCGCCGCCGCTGGCGATGAGCACGTCGCGCGTGTCGCCCGCGAGTTTGGCGTCGAGGCACACGCCGAGGAACACGTCGTGCGCGGCCTCTTGGTTCTGGGCCAGCGTGCCGGCGTCGGCCATCGCGCTGGCGGGGCTTGCCTTTGAGGACGCGAGGACCGCGAAGTCGCCCGCGTACAGGGCGCTCGCCACGGTGCCCGGCACGCGCTTCGCCTTCGCGTCGCCGCCGATGAACCGACCCGCCTGGTTGTAGGTCGCCATGCTCGATGCCTCGGAATGGGGTGTTGGGAGCGCGCCCGGACTAGTCCGGGCGCTTGGTTACTTCGCCAGCCACTTCCGCAGCGCGGCCTTGTCCTTCGGCGGGGCGCTGGTCGGGGCGGTCGGGTTGGTCTGTTCGAGCAGCGTTGAAGCGGCCGGGGCCGGCGCGGTGACGTACTTCTTGGGCTTCAACTGTGCCATCACCTGCTCGGTGATCTTCGCCACGAGCGCCGCGGTCTGTTCTTTCGCGGGTTCGGCGTCGTCCTTCTTCTCGGCCGGGGTCATCGCGGCCTCTTGCTTCTCCAGAAGCTCCTTGATCTTCGCCACCTTCGCGGGGGTGTCGAGCGTGCTGTCGGAGAGGATCGCGGTACACGCCGCAACGAACCCCTCGGTGAGCGCCGCGTCGGCCGGGTGCGGAGCGGGCGCGCCGGTGGCGGGCGCGTCGGCTTGCTCGCGCAGGCTCGTGACGGTCGCGGGGTCGCTCACGAGGTCTACCGTGTCAACCTTCTCGATTCGCGTGACCACTTGAACGCCCTCTTTGTTGCGGTGCCACTGCCCGTCAGCCACATGCGACAGGCCGAAAAAGTTCAGCTTGCGCTCGAGGTCTTCGCGCATCATCGCCGTCATCTGCTGCTGACTTTCCAGGTACGTCAGGTCGCCCCGTAGCTTCTTGCTCGCCTCGTCGAACCGGACGTTCGTGAGCCGCCCGTAGCGCTCGGTCGCGGGCCGGTGTTTGACCTTCTCGCCGGCGTGCGAGATGTAGACCGCCTTGCCCTCGTACAGCCCGACCGCGCCGCGCATGGCCTCTTCGGTATAGAACCGCTTGTTGCGGGACTTCTGGCCCAGGATGACCACGTTGGCGAGCACGCCGTTGGCGGGCGCTTGGGCGTCTTCCCACAGGGCGGTTTCGACGAGTTGCGGCATTACGCGACGCTCCCGAGTTCGGCGTTCATGATCCCGCCCGCGGTCTGCGCCCCCGACGACGCCGCACCGGG
>SXHE01000448.1 GCA_005773755.1 Planctomycetia bacterium | reverse complement strand
GATGCCGAGGCAGTGCAGCAGCGTGGCATTCAGGTCGTGGACGTCCACGGGGTTCTTCGCGACGTTGTAGCCGTAGTCGTCGGTCTCGCCGAAACTCGTGCCCGGCTTGATCCCGCCGCCGGCCAGCCAGACCGTGAAGCAGCGCGGGTGGTGGTCGCGGCCGTAGTTGTCCTTCGTCAGCTTCCCCTGACTGTACACCGTGCGGCCGAACTCGCCGCCCCACACCACGAGTGTGTCGTCGAGCAGCCCCCGCTGGCGCAGGTCCGTGACCAGCGCCGCGGAGGCGCGGTCGGTGTCCTTGCACTGGGCCTCGATCTGCTTCGGCAGGTTAACGTGCTGGTCCCAGCCGCGGTGGTAAAGCTGCACGAAGCGTACGTCGCGCTCGATCATGCGCCGCGCGAGCAGGCAGTTCGCGGCGAACGTGCCGGGCTTCTTCGCGTCGTCGCCGTACAGCTTGAACGTCGATTTCGGCTCGTCATTTAGGTCCGTCAGTTCGGGCACGCTCTTCTGCATCCGAAAGGCCATCTCGTATTGTGCCGTGCGCGTGGCGATCTCCGGGTCGCCGGTCGCGGCCTGCTTCATCGCGTTCAGTTTCGCGAGATCGTTGAGTAGCTTGCGCCGGTCGTCGGCGCTCACGCCATCGGGGTTGGAGAGGAACAACACCGGGTCGCCCTGCGACCGGAACTTCACGCCCTGGAACCGCGACGGCAGGAACCCGCTGCCCCAGAGCCGATCATAGAGCGGCTGGTCGGTGGGGTTGCCGCTGCCCTGCGAGACGAGCACGACGAACGCCGGCAGGTCTGTGTTCTCGCTGCTCAGGCCGTAGCTGACCCACGAGCCGAAGCTCGGTCGTCCCGCGAGCTGCGCCCCGGTCTGGCAGAAGGTGATCGCCGGGTCGTGGTTGATGGCTTCGGTGTGAAGCGACTTGATGAAGCACAGGTGGTCCGCGACGCCCGCGGTGTGCGGCAGCAACTCGCTGACCCACGCCCCGTTCTTACCGTGCTGCGCGAACTTGTACTTGCTCGGCGCGACGGGGAACGTGTCCTGGGTCGCGGTCATGCCAGTGAGCCGCTGGCCCTTGCGCACGGAATCCGGCAAGTTCTCCGCGAACCGCTTCGCGAGTTCCGGCTTGTGGTCGAACAGGTCGAGGTGCGACGGCCCGCCCGATTGAAACAGGTAGATGATCCGCTTGGCCTTCGCCGCCGGCTTCGCCTCGGCCGCGTGCGCGCTCTCGCCAAGCAAGGTCGCGAGCGCCGCGCTGCCAACCGCGCTAGAGAGAAACGCGCGGCGCGACTGGAGTTGCAGAGTTTCGAGGACGGGGTGCATGGTCGTCTCTTGCTTGTGTCGTTTAGCGTTCGTCCCGAAGGGACGTCGCACCGTTACTCCTTCGTCACCGCTTCGTCGAGGTTCATCACCAGCGCGCACACCTGCGCGTAAGCGGCGAGTTCGGCGGGGTCGAGCTTCGGGAACAGCGGCAACCGCGATTCGCCGACGCGGAGCAGTTTCGCCGCGGCGTCGGGGTTCTTCTGGTACGCCGCGAGCTGGCGCTCGAACGCGGCCAGAAGCACCTTCGCCTCGGCCGCGGTCGGCTCGCGTGCGGTGAGCGATTTGAACGCCAGCGCGAGGCGTTTCGCGGGCGTCTTCTCGTCCGCCATCACGCGCTGTGCAAGGACTCGCGCCGCTTCCACGAAGGTCACGTCGTTGAGCAGCGTCAGGGCGTGCAGGGGCGTGTTCGTGCGGGTCTCGCGGACCCAGCACGTTTCGCGCGTAGATGTGTCGAACACGCCCAGCGTCGGCGGCGGCACGGTGCGCTTCCAGTAGGTGTAGAGGCTGCGCCGGTACAGGTTCGCGCCGCGGTCCTGCACGTAGTCGCCGGCCCCCGTCAGTTCACTCCACAGGCCCGCGGGCTGGTACGGCTTCACACTCGGCCCGCCCTGCTTCTCGACCAAGAGACCGGAGGCGAACAGCGCCTGATCGCGAATCATCTCCGCGGACAGCCGCAACCTCGGGCCGCGCGCGAACAGCTTGTTGTCCGGGTCGCGTTCCAGCGGCTCCTTCGTGACCTGCGACGAGCGCAGGTACGTGGAGCTGGTGACGATGAGCTTGTGCATCCGCTTCACGTCCCAGTCCTTCATGAACTCCACCGCGAGCCAATCGAGCAACTCCGGGTGCGTCGGGTACTCGCCCTGTGTGCCGAAGTCTTCGCTCGTCGGCACCAGCCCCTTGCCGAAGTGAAGTTGCCACATGCGGTTCACCGCGACGCGGGCCGTGAGCGGGTTCTCTTTGCTCACGAGCCACTTCGCGAGCTCCAGGCGGTTACTCGGCGCGCCGCCACCGAGCGCGGTCGGCACTGCGGGTAAAACCTTCGTGCCCTTCTTGTCGTACTCGCCGCGGAGCAAAACAAAGGCCTCGCGCGGCTTCGGCAGCTCCTCCATCACCATCACGGTTGGCACGCTGTCCCACAGCTTCGCGCGGTCGTCGCGCAGTTTGCGTAGCGCGTTCAACTGAACGCGGATGTCCGCGGGGGCGGTCACGTCGTGGAAGTACGCGCGCAGCTTCGCGGCTTCGGCGGGCGAGCGCGTGTCGCGGCGCTTGAAGATGTCCGGCACGCCCGCGGGCACCGCCGCGAGCGCGGCCTCGTCCGCGCTCAGCGCGCGGGTGTACGTCAGGAACTCGGACATTTGCCCTTCAAAGCGCGCGTCCTTGCCGGTCGCGGTGCCGAGCCGCAGCGGTTCCTTGGTGGCGAAGTCTTGGTTGAGTTCGTCGAGCAAGATCGCGGTCTTCTGGGCTTCGCCGTTGACGTACACCTTCACCCCGGCCGCGGCGCGCGAGCCGTCGTAGGTGATGACGAGGTGCTGCCACTCGTTGCGCTTAACTGCGACCGGCGTCTCGACGCGGAGCGCGTCGTCGAGCCAGCGCTTGGTGAGCGCGACCCGCACCTTGCCGTCGATCAGTTCGACCGAGTACCCCTCGGCCTGCGGTTCGTCCGGCCCCTTCGAGAGACTCGCGCCGCTCAGCTTCTCCGGCTTGATCCAGAGCGCGAACGAGAACCGCGAGTCGTAGCCGAAGTTCGCGGTGCCGTTGGCTTCAACGTACTGCCGGCCGTCGAGAACGAGCGCCTGAAACTCGCCGCGGCCCGCCCGGTACTGCGGCTTGCCGGGATACACCGGCGGCGTGCTGCGCGGGTCGAGGTCGCGACGGAAGTGGTGGTTCCGTACCGCGAGCATGTCGATCACCTCCGCGAGCTTCGCGGTGCGCTCCCAAGTGGCCTGCGCCTCATCGACCTTCGGTTGCAGTTTCACCCACGCGGCTTCTGCGTCCTTCAGCTTCGCGTCGAGGTCCGCGAGCTGCTTCTGCTGGGCGAGCGTCGGTGCTTTGATATATGGCGGCGAGTTGCCGAACTTCACCGCCCGGCCCTTCTCCGGTACGTTGTTGAAGTAGGCGTAGAGCTGGTAGAACTCGCGCTGCGAGATCGGATCGAATTTGTGGTCGTGGCAACGCGCGCAGCCGACCGTGAGGCCCATCCACACGGTCGCGGTGGTGTCCACGCGGTCCACGACGTACTCGACGGCATACTCTTCGGGCACGATCCCGCCCTCGGAGTTGCCGCGGTGGTTGCGGTTGAACCCGGTGGCGATGCGCTGGTCGAGCGTCGCGTTCGGGAGCATGTCGCCCGCGAGCTGTTCGATGGTGAACTGATCGAACGGCAGGTTGCGGTTGTACGCTTCGATCACCCAGTCGCGCCAGCGCCACATGTCGCGCTCGGCGTCGGTTTGGTAGCCGTTGGTGTCGGCGTAGCGCGCGGCTTCGAGCCACTTCCACGCCATTCGCTCGCCGTAGCGCGGCGACGCCAGTAGCCGATCCGCCAGCCGCTCGACGGCGTCGGTGCCGCGGTCCTTCACGAACGCATCGACCTCCGCCGGTGTGGGCGGCAGCCCGGTCAGGTCGAAGGTCATACGCCGGATGATGGTCGCGCGGTCGGCGAGCAGCGCCGGCTTCAAGCCTTCTTTGTGCAGTCGCGGAGCGATGAACGAATCGATGGGGTTCACGTAGCTCAGTTCGTGCTTCGGGAACGCCGGGCGCACGGGCGGCACGAGTGCCCAGTGTTTCTCCCACTTTCCGCCCTGAGCTACCCACAATTTCAAGATTTCGATTTGCTTTTCGGTCAACTGTCGCCCAAACTTCGGTGGTGGCATTTTGTCCATATCGCCAGACGCCACCCGCCGCACCAGTTCGCTCTCGTGCGGCTTGCCCGGCACGACGACCGGATCGCGCTTGAGCGCGCTGGGGTCGAGGTCGAGGCGCAGTTTCCCCTTCCGTTTGGCCTCGTCCGGGCCGTGGCACTGGAAACAGTGGTCGGCGAGGATCGGCCGCACGCCGCGGTTGAAATCGATCTTCGGTTCCGCGGGCGGCGCGGCCAGCGCGAGGAGCAGGAGAGGTGTCATGCGTTACTTTCCCTTCGCGAACAGGTCGAGTACCGGGACGCCCTTGCCGTCCTCGGTCGCGTAGAACGGCCGCTTCTCCACATCGAACGCGGTCTTCGGCGACACGCCCATCGCGTGGAAGATGGTCGCGTGCAGGTCGCGGATGCTGACCGGGTTCTTCGTCGTGACCAGCGGGCGCTCGGCCGCGGTCTCGCCGTACAGGTTCCCTTTCTTGATGCCGCCGCCGAACATCAGCACGGAACCGCTGCCGGTGAAGTGCCGGTGCAGGCCGTAGTGCTTCAGTTCGCCGAGCTTGTCGGTCTTCGCGCGCGACTGGTCGCGCGCCGTGCTGCCCGGAATGCCCTCGATCATCATGTCGCGGCTGAACTCGCTCGCCAGCACGACGAGCGTGCGGTCGAGCATCCCGCGCTGTTCGAGGTCGAGCACGAGCTGCGCGATGGGGCGGTCGATTTCCTTCTTCATGCGCGCGTAAGTGGTGTGTCCGTTCTCGTGCGTGTCCCAATGCAGGAACGGGACGTACTCGGTCGTGACCTCGATGAACCGCGCGCCACTCTCCGCGAGCCGGCGCGCGAGTAGGCAGCCGAGGCCGAACCGCCCGGTGTTGTACTTGTCGTAGCTCGCCTTCGGCTCCTTCGTGATGTCGAAGGCGTCGCGCTCTTTGCTGGTGAGCAGCCGGTGCGCGTTCTCGATGGACTTCAGCATCGACTCGTGGTGGTGGTCAGTCGCCATCTCGCCCACGGGACTGGCCTTCAGTAACTCCTTGAACTTGGCGTGTCGGGCCGCGAATCGCTCCGGCGTCATGCCCTTCGGCGGCTTCACCGCCTCGACCGCGTCGCTGGGGAACGGCAGGTTGAACGGCCCGAACTCGGTGCCGAAGAACCCGCCCGTCGTGAACGCCTTCAGCTCTTCGCTCTCGCCGTGCCCCTCGAGCTTCTGGCCGATGTTGATGAACGCCGGGATCGCCGGGTTCCGCGGCCCGAGCACGCGCGCCATCCACGCCCCGATGTGCGGGCACGCGACCGTCTGCGGCGGAACGTAACCAGTGTGCCAGTGGTACTGGTGCCGCGAGTGGAGGATGTTGCCCAAGTCCGCGACGACGTGCGACCGGATGAGCGTACCGCGATCCATCACCTTCGCGACGTGCTCAAGCCCCTCGGTGAGCTTGATGTTATCCACGACCGTGTCAATTGACGGGAACGTGGACAGGATCTTGTCCACCGGCACGCCGACCTCGAACTTGGTGTAGCGCTTCGGGTCGAAGGTGTCCGGCGCGCCCATCCCGCCGGCCATCCACAGCAGAATGACGGTATCCGCGCTGGCCTTCGGGTGCGCGACCGGCTCCGCACGGAGTTTGGGCGCGCCCCCGGCAAGTGTGGCGAGGCCGGCCGCGGTCATCGCTTGTAGGTATTCGCGGCGCGAGAGTTCGCGATTGGTCATGGCAGTGTTCTCCAAATCCCATCACAAATGGCGTGACTTCTCAGGAGCCGGGAAACTCTTCAACGTATCTGGCCTCACCGAGCGCCATGAGTCTGACGCCATTTGCCCGGATGAGTAATGGTCTTCCGACCACACTAGCGGCCGAAAACGTAACTTCCCCATCCCGAGCAAACGGCAACGAAACAATATCCTCGAATCGTTCCTCTCCGACCTCCAACGAGCCAGTATCGAGTTGCTGAGGGAATTCGGCGAAGGACTGTGCAACGTCTGCGTCGGTAAACACCAAGTCGAAGTCTTGCACCCAACCCGTGCCCGCATTCCATCCGGGCGCGCCTTGTGAGCGGTGGAGGTACGCAGGACGCAAGTGCAGGGTTGCGATGCCGCACAATTCGGTAATGCCAGCAACGGTCGAATCGTGCAGTTCGATTGCCTCGTTCATGGGTGCTACCTCACCAACTGGAACTCGGGCAGCATCACCACAGCCCACAGCAGGTCTGCCACGCTCTCGGTGGTGGGCTTGTCGCCTAGCAGCGACTTCGCGGCGGTGCGCTCGCCTTCGGTGGGTTTGCGTGCCAGCGCGCGGACGAACACCCACTCCGCCAGTTCGTCGGGCGTTGCCTTCGGATTCGCTTTCAGGATGTTCGCCGCGCCGCGTTCGAGCGTTGTCGTCAGAATCTGGCCGTTGGCGAGGTCGAGGGCCTGTAGCGTGCTCAGTTGTTCCGGGCGCGTGGTTACGACTTGCTCGCGGTTCGGGCGGCCGAGCGACCGCATCAGGGGGTCGCAATCGACCAGCGTGACGCGAATGAACTGGCGCTCCTTCGGTGTTGTTGCGGGGAAGGGCGGCAGAGTGCCGGGGAACGCCCCGGACTTCGCCACGGGCGCGGTGCTTGTCAGCATCCAGATCGCATCGAGGAACTGCTCGGCGCTGAGGCGCTTCAGTTCGGGGCCGCGGAAGACGTAGCCGTCGCCGGCGATCTCCTTCGCCAGCGGCACCGCTTTTGACTGGTACGCTTGCGAGGTCGCGATGTGCTCGATCAGCTTCTTGATGTCGTAGCCGTTGTCGGAGAAGTACACGGCGAGGTAGTCGAGCAGGTCTTCGCTCCACGGCTTGTTGCCCATCACGTCGACCGGGTGAACGATCCCGCGGCCCATGAGCCGGTGCCACACGCGGTTCACCATCGTGCGCGAGAACCGGCCGTTGTCCGGGTGCGTGATGAGCGCCGCGAGCTGTTCGAGTCGCTTCGTTTTGGGCGCGTTTGTGTCGATGGTGCCGAGTTCGGGGAACAGGAACTTCGCGCTCGCGGTCGCGCCGGTCGGCTTGTCGCACCGGTGAACCGCGAGCGGCTTGTCCGCGATGATCGCCGCCATCCCGTAGGCGTCGGCCAGCTTCCAGTTGTCTATGAAGCTGTCGTGGCACGACGCGCACTTCAGGTTCGCGCCGAAGAACACCTGCCCGACGTTCTGCGCGAACTGAAGCTCGACGATCTGGCTCGCGTTCACCTCGCCGCGCCACTTGATGCCCTTCGCGAAGCCCTCGGAGTTCGGCGTCGGGCTGATGAGTTCGCGCGCGAACTTGTCGTAGGGCTTGTTCTCGATCAGCGATTGATAGAGCCACGCGGTGATCTGCTTGCGCCCGCCGTCGATGTAGCCGGTACCGCGGTACTCGTTTCGCAGGGCGTCGTTCCAGAACGCCAGCCAGTGGTCGGCGTAGGCGCGGTTTTCGTTCAGCAGTTTGCGTACGAGTGCCGGCCGGCGGAGATCAGCCAACGAACCCTCTTGCTCGTAGTATTCATCCGCGCTTGGGGGTAGGCCGATGAGGTCGAGGTACGCGCGCCGCATGAACGAAAAGTCATCGAGTTGCGCGGGCGGCGTCACCTTGTTCGCGGTGTAGTAGGCATCGAGGATGCGGTCGATGGGGTGTTCGAGGCCCGGCTTCGCGGCCGGCACGTTCACCTTGCGCGGCTTCAGCGGCGCGACGTAGGTCGCGGGCTTGAACGTGAACCCCGGTTCCCAGGGCAGCCCGTCGTCGATCCACTTGGCGAGCGTGGCCGCTTCCTTCGCGGTCAGCGGCTCGGCCTTCCCCGGCGGCATCCGCAGGTCCGCGTCCCTCGTGACGACGCGCTTGTGCAACTCGCTCATCGCGCTCTTGCCCGGCACGACCGCTTTCGACTTCACCAGGGCTTCGCGCGTGTCGAACGAGACGCCGCCCTTGTAGGTGCCGTTGGTGTGGCACTTCGTGCACTTCGTCTTGAGCAGCGGTACGACTTCGTGCGCGAAATCGGTCTGTTTGTCTTTCGGCTGCGCGGAAACCGGCGCAACGCAGATGGTGAACGTGATGACAGAGAGGAATGATCGCATGGAGGGCCGCGGGGTGGGGAGGCGAGTACTCCATCATAGTAGCCCACCGCGGCGCGGGATTGGGAACACGAAACGGAAAAAGAGGTGCCACCGTGGGACGAATCTCCTTGCAGCCGCGCGCGACATTTTCTCCGCTCCGGTTCGCCCCGGCCCCTACGCTGACTACGCGACCCGCACCCGCGCGCGAGACCCCCATGCCGTTCGACCTCGACGCCCGCCTCGCCGAGTGGCGCAAAGCGCTGCTCGACACCACCAAGCGCAACCGGCTCGTGAAGTTCGAGGCCGGGCGCGTCGGCGGCGTCGCGCTCGTGCGCCCCACCGCCACCGACCTGTGGTTGCGGCTCGTGCGCGACGGCGAACAACTCACTTTCGTCTGGAAGCGCGACCTGCTCGGCCTGCCGCAAGAGGTGCTGAACGCGGACACGCTCTCCGCCGACTTCGACCCGGCGAACGGCCAGTCGGCGTTGAACGAAGACGCCGTGTGCCGCGACCTGCTCGAACTGTCACTGAAGTCGCAGCGCCTCAAAGCAGAACACCTGCTCACCGACATGACCGACCGGCACCTCGCGGCCCGGTTGTTGCGCCTGAAGCGCACGTCCGACGAGGCCCAGAGCGACCACGGCGTCACCACGCTGTACGCCGCGTTCGGGTTCCTCCGCTGGTACGAGAGCAACGAATCGCAGGACGAGATTCGCGCGCCGCTACTACTCGTGCCGGTGAAGCTGGCGCGCGAGTCGTTCGAAGCGCCGTTCACGCTCGTCGCCGAAGAAGACGACATCCTGCCGAACCACTGCCTCGCGGAACTACTGCGCGCGCAGTTCCGGCTCGTGCTGCCGGACGCGACGTGGCTCGACCCGGAAGACCCGGAGTGCTTGCCCAAGTACCTCGACGCGGTGCGGGCGGCGGTGCAGAAGGACTACCCGCGCTGGGACGCGGTCGCGGACGCGGCGCTCGGGGTGTTCAACTTCCAGAAACTGGCGATGTGGGAAGACCTGGGCCGCAACGAGGACCGCGTGAAGGCGCACGCGCTCTGTCGCGCGATTGCCGGTGACAGCGCGGTGTCACTCGCGCCGCCGGCCGACCTGCCCCCCGCGGTGCGGCTCGACGAACTCGTGCCTCCGACGCAGGCGGTTCACATTCTCGACGCCGACAGCAGCCAGCACGAGGCCATCGAAGCGGGGAAGCGCGGCGCGCACGTCGTCATGGACGGTCCGCCCGGAACGGGGAAGAGTCAGACCATCGCGAACATGATCGCCGAGGCGCTGAACGCCGGCAAGACGGTGCTGTTCGTGAGCGAGAAGACCGCGGCGCTCGAAGTCGTGAAGCACCGGCTCGACGCTTGTGGGATCGGCGACTTTTGCCTGGAACTGCACAGCCACAAGGCCAACAAGCGCGAGGCGGTCGCGGAACTGGGCCGGTGCCTCGACCTCGGGCGCGTCGGCGCGCCGGACGATTCCGCGCAACTGGCCGTGCTGACCGAGAGCCGGCGGAAGCTGAACGAGTTCGTTGCGGCGCTGCACGAAGTCCGCGCGCCGCTCGGCTGGTCGGCGTACCGCGCGCACGGCGAGGTCGCGAAGCTCGACGCCGCGCCCGCGCGCTCGCGCGTCGCCGTGCCGGACGCGGCGACCGCCCCGATGACCGCGCTACAACAACGGTGCGACGCGCTCGCGGGCCTCGCGGACTGCAAGCCGGTTCTCGACAACCCCACCGGCCACCCGTGGCGCGGCTGCAAGCTCGACACCTTCGCCCACGAAACGAAAGACGACGCGCGCTTCCACCTCGACCGCTTGGCGAAGGCGGTTCCCGCCGCGGTGAGCGCGGTCGCGGCGCTGAACGCGGCTGGCGTTGCGGCCGACGCTCCCTCGGTGCCGGCGTGGGACGCGGCGGTTGCCGACGCGCGGTCGCTGCTCGCGCTGCCGTTCTTCCCGTCCTACTGGTTCACGAGCGACCCGCGCGCCGCGGCGCAGCGCGCCGTCGATCTCCAGCGCGCGACGGACGAGGCGCGCGACCTCGCGGTAAAGGTGCCGGAGTTCGACCGCGCCGCGGTCACGGCCCCCGGCGCGAACCTCGCCGCGCTCGACGGCGTGGCCGCAGAGCGCGAGCGCTTGACCGCGGGTTCCGCGCTCGCGCTCCGCGCGCGCCTGATCGCTGTGACGCAGACCGCGACCGAGGTTCGCGCGCTCGAAGCGCGGGCCGCGGCGCTCGACACTACGGCCCGCG
>SXHE01000447.1 GCA_005773755.1 Planctomycetia bacterium | reverse complement strand
CTTGAAGCTGATGGGCCGCCCGCTGACGAGCGCCATCTTCACGCCGGTCCAGTCCTCGTCGGTGGGGTTCTCGACCATCGCCCAGCCTTGCAGATACGGCTTCTCCTTGTCTGCCAGGATCAGCCGGTAGCTGGTCTTCCAGATGGGCGCTTCGATGACGTAGCCGACCTGCACCTTGCGCTTGCCCTCGCCTGCGAAGTGCAGTTGAACCGCCTTCTTTTGCGAATCGTGCGAGAGCGCGAGCACATCCAGGGCGCGGCGGAACTCGCTCTCGATGATCGGGTTCGTGAACTTGAGGCTCTGGATGTCGGCGAACTTGATCGCCCGCACGCCCTCGGCGCACCACATATTGAGCACATCGGCGTCGATGGTCTGCGCGCCGGCGGGAACCTTCTGCTTCTCGACGCCCACGATGGTGCCGATCAGCTTGCCCGGCTGGTTGGTCGCGGTCGCGCTGACCTGGACCTCGATCCGCTCGCCCCGCATCTGGCTGACGATCCCGCTGAACGTGGGGTTGCTGTTCAGGTTGATCGCGAAGCTGGACAGCGTGCGCGCGATCGGCTCGCGCGAGTCATAGCTGACCGCGCTGATGCGCCCTTTGCCGAAGTCTTCGAGCACCATGCTCTTGAGCAGGTCGTTGATGTCCGATTCGGGGAACGTCAGATCGACCCGCGCGTCGCCGTCCACTTCACCGCTGCGCGAGAAATAGCCCACGCCGCTGTTCAGCAGCACGACGCGGGTGATCGGCAGGTTCACCGCCGGCTTCAGGTCTTGCTTCGCCTCGCCCGCCGCGAAAGCGCGGTCGATGCCCACCGCGGCCCCGATGCCGAGTGCGCTCGCGACCGGAGCCACCAACAGCCACTTGCTCGACATGAGATGCCCTCCAGAAAGGAACTGTCGGCGAATCGGGTTGCGGCACACGCGCCCGGTTCGGATGATGACGGCACCAGGAGATTGCCCGATGCTCGCGAGCCGCGTTCAGCACTTTACCGAATCCGTGATCCGCGAGACCACCCGAATCGCGCAGCGTTACAACGCGATCAACCTCGGCCAGGGGATGCCCGACTTCGACCCGCCCGACGAAGTGAAGGAGGCCGCGTGCAAGGCCATCCGCGACGGCTTCAACCAGTACGCGGTGACGTGGGGCACCGCCGGGTTGCGGCAGGCCATCGCCACGAAGATGCGCGCCTTCAACGGGCTGCCGTGGGCCGACGCGGACGAACACGTCACGGTGTGCTGCGGCGCGACCGAGTGCATGATGGCGACGCTGCTGGCGCTCATCGACCCCGGCGACGAAGTGGTAATCTTCCAGCCGTTCTACGAGAACTACGGCCCGGACGCGAAGCTGACCGGCGCGACGCCGAAGTGGGTTCCCCTGAAGGATCCTGACTGGTCGTTTGATGTCGATGAGCTGCGGGCCGCGTTCTCGCCGCGCACGAAGGCGGTGATCCTGAACACGCCGAACAACCCGACGGGCAAGGTGTTCTCGCGCGCGGAACTGGAACAGGTCGCGGCGCTGTGCCGGGAGTTCGACGCGGTCGCCATCTCGGACGAGATTTACGAGTACATCAACTTCACGGACCGACCGCATGTGAGCATCGCGTCGCTGCCGGGCATGGCCGACCGCACGGTCACGATCAGCGGCCTGTCGAAGACCTTCAGCGCGACCGGCTGGCGGCTCGGGTACTGCGTCGCCCCGGCCGCGATCACCGCGGGCATCCGCAAGGCGCACGACTTCTTAACGGTCGGCGCGCCGCACCCGCTTCAGGTGGCCGGGGCCGCGGCGCTGGCGCTGCCACAATCGTACTTCGATGGGTTGCGCGACCACTACCAGCACCGCCGCGACCTGTTCGTGCCCTACCTCGAACGCGCCGGCTTCAACGTGCGCCCGCCGGACGGCGCGTACTACGTCATGGCGGATTTCTCCGCGCTGTCCGCGCTCGACGACGTGAGCTTCGTGCGGCGGATGATCGAAACGGTGGGCGTGGCCGGCGTGCCGGGGAGCAGTTTCCACGACCCGAAGGACCACGGCCGAACGCTGGTGCGGTTCATGTTCGCCAAGCAGGACGACACGCTCCGCGCCGCCGGCGAGCGCCTGATGAACCTGCGCGCGGCTCTGGGGAACCCTTGACAACCGCGCGCCGACCACTTACAAAACTCAAAAGAACGCGGCCCTATCGTCTAGTGGCCTAGGACGTGGCCCTCTCAAGGCCAAAACTCGGGTTCAAATCCCGATAGGGTCATCTGTACAGTAGTACGGGACAGGACCGGAGCGGACAGAATCGGCCGGAACGCTTGCGAACCAAGCACTTCGGCCGACTTTGTCCGCTCCTGTTCTTTCCCGTCCGCTCCCGTCTGAGCCGCATTTTGCGCCGCCCCGTGCGCCGGATTCTGTGCCGCTTTTTGGTAGTGGTCTTCCGTCGTTTGCAGGTAGTGTTCCCGCGCCACGGCGAGACTGTTTCCCAGCCACTCGCAAACGACGTGCGCGGGAAACTGGTTCGAGAGGTCCGTTTGACAGGCGGCGCGCAGGCCGTGCGTCAGGCGCGGCCACGGCGTCAGCCCGGCGCGGCGCAGAATGCGAAGAAGTTGCGTGCGCCAGTTGGTCGTCAAGCCGTTGCCCATCCCGCCCTCGCCGCGGTTCTTGGCGATGACGTAAACCTGTCCGGGTTCCGCGGCCTCGAACGCGTCGCGCAGGTACGGGTACAGCGCCGGAAAGATCGGAACGACGCGCTGGGCCTTGCCGGTGTGCTCCGTCTTCGGTGAGCGGACCACGAACCGGTTTTTGTCCCAGAGGATGTCGCCCCACGTCAGCCCCAGGTGTTCACTCGGACAGCGCAAACCGGCGTACCGGGACAATGCGACGATCAGCCGCCACTCGACCGACGGGCAGGCGTCGAGGACGGTCCGGATCGTCTCGACCGGAACGTACTCCTGACGGTCGGGGTTCCCGCCCGTGGCGACCTTTACGCCGTTGAACGGGTTCGCGCCGATGATCCGCTTCCGCAGCGCGTAGGCGAAAAACTGTTTCGCCCGGCCCGTGTGCCGGCGGGCGGTGTTGAGTGCCAGCCCGTTGCCGAGTTGTTGGCGGTAGAAGTTCTCCGCGTCCGCTTCGGTCACCTCCGTGACGGCCTTATCCGCGCCGAAGAACTTCACCATCACTTTGCCGGACTGGTCGAGATTGACCGCCGTTCCCGCCTTCACGTCGGTTCGGGCGGTCTTGTACTCCTCGATCAGCGCGCCGACCGTCACCACGTTCACCGGTTCGCGGGGATCGACCAGCCCGACGGCGGCCAGTTTGTCGCGGAGCGTGTCACCGATGGCGGGCAGCCAGTTGGCCGTGTCCCGCGGGATCGGCTGTCCGCCGACCTTTGCGGACAACAGCGCCTCGACGTGGCGGCCGATGCTCTCCGCACTCTTTCGGTCCATCTTGCCGAGCCGGATCGTTCGGCGCTTGGTGTCGGGGCCGACGAACAGGATGCGGCGTCGGCCATTCGGATCGTCAACGACGGAAGCCATGACAGGAACCTTTCTGAGAAGGGCCACAGCCGACCGCCCCGCGCTTCTCAGGTCGCGGGGACAGCCGACAGCGGGCCAAAGGCGAATGAACTATACCCGACGCCACGGGGCGCGCCAGTGTCAGGACCCACTCAGCCCGCGGGGGCGAACAGGCGCGGCAGGTCGAGCCGGGCGGCGGGGCCGATGCGGTCCCAGCGCTCGTCGCCCTCGACGGCCAGTAACCACACGTCCGGCGGGATCGGGGCGCACGGGTCGAGCAGCTTCGCGGCGGCGGTCTTGCGGTCGGTGCCGCACCCGTACCACGTCCGGCCGGTGAGCGCAGCGCGGATGCCGGTGTGAAGCACGCGGAGCCGGGGCAGCAGTTCCGCGGGCGGGTCGAGGTCGAACGCCAGCGCCCCGCCCTCGACGGTCGGGCGGAACTCCGCGACCAGGGCGAGCAACCCGGCCGCGGTCGTCGGAACCGGTGCGGTCGTCGGCACGGTCAGTCCCTCCGTTCGTGGGGTCGGTCGTCGTTCGCGAACCGGCGGCGGGGGCGCGGTCGGTCACTCTGGTCACCGTGGTCACCGCGACCGCCCATTGCAGCCTCTACGGGGTTAGCGCCTTCCCCCGCGTGCGCCCCGCGTGCGCTCGCCCCCTCTTGTTCTTCCTCCGCGTGCAATGTCTGGTCACTATGACCACGGTGACCAGGGTGGCCGGGTGGGGCGGGTTCGTCGTCACGGTCGGGGTCGGTATCGCGCCGGATTCGAATACCGGTGTAGAAGTGCAACCGGCCTTCCGTCGTACGCGGCCGGCTCTTGTCGATGCTCGGTTCGGCGGCCCGGAGGTCGCGCCCGAACGTTTCCTCCGTGCCGGGTTCCTTGCGGCCGTGCGCGTCGCACCACGAACACCATTCGCGGTACAGGTCGCACACCTCGACCCGTTCGCCCGGTGCCACGCGGCAGCGCTCCCGCACGAACGCGCCGACCGGCGAACTCAAGTCTTCCATGTCCTCCACCAGCCGCGCGGCGCTGGTCGGTTGAAGGAACCGGCCGCGGTCCCGCAACCGTCGCCAGCCTTCGACCGCCCAGAGCAAGATTCCGGGAAGCTCTCCCCGCAACCGGTCGAACAGGTGCGGGTCTTCCTTGCCGTACCATGACCGCGTGAGGCGGAGCAGGATCAGCCGGCCGGCCAGCGCGCCGGACGCATCGCCCAACCGCGGCAGTTCGTTGGAGAGGATGACGAACCGGGCGTGCAACTTCACGGTCAGCGGTTCGCGGTGTTTCCGGTCGATGGTCAGCGAGTCTTCCCCGCTGATGCTCAGAAGCCGTTCGGTGATGACGGCGGCATCCGACCGGCCCGACAACCGGGCGTCGGACACCAGCGCCACCGACTTCCCGATCAGCGGCGACAGCCCGAAGTTAGTGGACAAGCTGCCGAGCGTCGGCCCGGCCACGTTCGCGGGGCCGACCAGTTCGCGCAGCACGCGGGCAACGGTCCCCTTCCCGCCGCGGCGCGGTCCCACCAGGAACAAAATCTTTTGCTGCCGCGTGTCGGTGGTGGCCAAATAGCCGAACCACTGTTGAAGAGCCTCGATGCTCTCCGGGTCGTCGGGCCAAAGGTCGTGGAGGAACCGCAGCCACTCCCGCGGCGCGGGCGCGGCCGGGTCGAAGCCAAACGGCGCGACGGTGGGAGTGAAGAACGACGGCGACAGCGGGAGCAGGCACCCGGCGCGACCCGCGGCCAGCGCGCCCAGGTCGAGGATCCCGTTTCGGGTCGGCAGCAACCCGGCCGGGTCGGGGCCGGTCGCGCCGTCGATCCACGCGGGCGCGTCGGTCGATGCCGGGAGCAGGCACAGCCCGCGGAGCGCTTGTAGCACGTCACCGATCAGCCGCGTCGTGACCGCCCGCACGCGGGGCGGGCCTTTCTCCTCGTCGCCGTCGTCCTCAGGTGCCGCAACCGCGGCGGCGTTCAGCCTCACGAACTCGTCGCGCACGTACTGCGTCAGTTCGGCGCGCTGGTCGTCGTCGGGAACGGGCCGATACGCGCCGCAGTCGTACCGGTGGAACTCCCCCCGCCAGAACCGGAGCAGCGGCGGCGAACCGGTCTGGGTGATGCCGTCGATGAACCCGGCGGCCAGCCGGTGCGGGTTGTCCGGCCCATCGTTCGGCCCATCGGCGGGAGCGGGTGCGCCCGAACCGGCCGGGGACTTGTCGGGCGGATCGACCGCAACGGAACTCGCCATGAGCTGTTCGAGCAACTCCGCGCCGCGCTGGTCCCACGGCACAGCGGCGCGGGCATCCGCGGTCAGCCAGTCGCGCACGTCCTTCGCCGGTTCGGGCGGCATCGTCCGGCGCACGGGGCTGCCCAGCTTTGCGGCCAACCCGCGCCCGACCGCGACCGCGCCATCCAGACCGGGCCAGCCGGTAGCGCGCTGGTCGTTCTCCCCCACGACAACGATTTCGCGGCCGGGGTCTTTGCGGAAGAGGTCGGCCAGCATCGCAACCCCGCCGGTGTTCGAGGGTCGGCCGACCGCGGCCAACCCCGCGGCGAACAGCGCCGCGGCGTCGGTCGGTCCCTCGACCACGAACACCGGGCCGGGCCTGTCGCGCCAGCCGGTCGGCAGCGTCAGCCCGCGCCGGCTTCCGGCCATCGCCTTCTTGCTCCCGTCCTCGAACCGCCGGTTCAGCCCGACGACGTTCCCGGCCGCGTCGAACTCCGCGAACGTGAAGCACGCGCCGCCGGGATCGTCCGGGTTGAACCCGAGCAGCGCCAGCGCGTCCAGGGCGTCGGCGGGAAGGCCCAGCTTCGCAGCCAGCTTTCCGCGGCGGTCGGCGTCGAGGTTCGCGGCGAACGTCGCGGCCAGCGCGTGCCAGTCCTTCGGCGCGCCGGTCGGCTTGGTCTTCTTGGATTTCGGCCAGACCACCACACGTTCGGCCAGTCGGTGCAACCAACCGGCCTCACCGCAGCGCTTCGCGCTCACGACGCGGGTACAGATGGCGGCGGAACCGTCCGCGGCCAAAAGGCACCAATCGCGCTTCTTGCAGATCGGGCACGGGTTCGATGCGCTCACGGGTCGCATCTTCTCCCGCGCTCCGGGGTCAGTGATCGACATAACTACTCCGTGTGCGGGATCAGGCGGCGAAGGGGTCGGCCGCGGTGTCGGGTTCGGTCGGGGGGCGGAGGTTTGACGCGCCGGCGTAGTCCGGGTGTGCATGGAGCCAACCGCGGACCTTCACCGCGTCGGGCGCGACCCACACTTGTACGTCCCGAGCGTGCGCGACCTTCCGCCGGGTCTTCGTGGATTCAACGCGCCGCGTAAGGCCGTAATCGAACGACAGGGTGCGCACGGCGTACCCGACGACGCGGGGATCGACACCGGGCGGAATCGCCACGAGCGCACGGAGCGCGTCCGAAGTACTCGGGCCGTGGTCGAGCAGGTGCAGAAGAAAGGCGCGCTGTAGCCGGCGAACCAGTGCCGGACGGTGCTGCCGGAACAGGTCGAACGCGGCGTCGCGGGCGCGCTCGCCCTCGCTCCGGTCGTCGTTGAAGTCGTCGAGCATGTCGAGTAAAGTGGCCATGTAGGTAAAGCTCCGAGTGACAGCCCACTGTCACCGCGTCGGGTCGGCCTTCACGGGGCCGGCCCGATGGCGTTAGCGGGCGGGGTTGTGGGTTGGTCGGGTGTCGCGCGCCTGAGCCGCGGCATGTGCCGACAGCCAGGCGGTTAGCGTCGGAAGGTGGTACAGAACGCGGCGGCCGACCTTGACGCGGCCGACCGGTTCGCCCGCGTCGGCCAGTCGGCCTAGTGTCTTCGCGCTCAGCCCGGTCAGCTTCGCGGCGTCGCGCTGGTCGATGGCTAGCGGGTCGCTGTCCGCGGTCGTCGTAGTGGGGAGTTGGTCACGCACGGCGGCACCCCGTTGGCGCGGTGGTGGGTGCGGGCAGCCGGTCGGCGGTGGTGAGGTGTAGACGCAGCCGCAGCGCCAGGCGGAGCAGACGGCGCAGCAGTCGTGCCCGCTCGTCGGTGGAGTCGATGGCGGCGCGGATGTGGTCGGGGTCGGGCAGCGCGATGGACGGTGCGGGCGGTAGCGCGGTGGGTGACATGCTGCGATCT
>SXHE01000045.1 GCA_005773755.1 Planctomycetia bacterium | reverse complement strand
GGCCATCTTGCCGAGCGGGGCCGTCGCGACCGAGCCGGACTCGGTCAGGTAGAACAGCGTCTTGGTGTTCGGGTCCTCGAACACCTCGACGCCCAGGCGCTTGGTCTTGTCGGTGAAGTCGGGTTCGTCGGCCCCGCGCACGCGCAGGTCGAGGCCGTACTGGGCCTTCGGCGCTTCGATCTTCGTGGGCGCGCCCGCCGCGGTGCCGGCCGGGGCGATCATCCCGACCTCGGTGATGTAGATCAGCCCGCCGGTGTTCTCGTCCTTGAAGATTTCCATGCCGAACTTCTTCGCGTTGTCGAACGCCACCTGTTCCGGGGCGCGAACCTTCGGCTCCAGCGCGTGGTGCCACTTCGGGCCTTTCTCGGTCACGAACCCGACCGGCGTGGGGGCCAGCATCACGGACCCGGACTCGCACACGTACAGCAGTTGCGTGGTGGCGCGGTCCTGGAAGATTTCGACGCCCCACTTCTTCGTCTTCTGTGTGAACTCGGCTTCGCCGGCCTTGCGGCAGTTCAGGTCGTGTGCCGTCTTCCACTCGCACTTGCGGTCCGCACCCAGGGCCACGGTCGGGGCCTTCGTGACCGCGAGCGCGCCCGTCTCGCTGATGAGCACGAGCGCCTTGTTCGCCTCGTCGTGGAACAGCTCGACGCCGATGCGCGGCGTTTCGGGGCCGAAGTCCTTTTCACCGCCTTTGCGCACCCGCAGGTCGTGGCCGTACAGGTGCTTCGGCGGCGCGGCCTTCGCGCCCTTGTTCTTTTCCTTGTCGGGCTGGGCGGCGGCGTAGTTCGCCGTGCCGCCGAGTAGTGTCACCATTCCGGCCGTCGCGACGACCAAACCGGCCGCGATCCGCGCGCGCATGAGAGTGCCTCGGTAAGTAGGAACGAAGGCGGCACGGGACCGCCGGTGGGGATTTCTGTGACGACTTACGACGACTCAGCTAACAGCATAGTATCGTTATACCGACGGCGCACACAGTTCCGGAGATTGCCCAGCTTGTCGCGCCGCGGTCCGTCACACCTGTGTTATTGCGGGCGTGTCTCCGGTTTGTAACGAGCGCGGCCGCGCAACCGCTCAGAGGCAAGAATGGCCCGCAGATCGCGCAGAGAAGATGCAGATGAAATCCGATCTAAAGGCCGTTTTTGACAGGATCGAGAGGATCAAGCAGGATGAAGAGTGGAGCCCGCTCCGTTAATCCATCTCTGTTCATCCTGTTCATCCTGTCAAAACTCTTCTACCTTTGATCGGATTTCATCTGCGTCTTCTCAGCGCGATCTGCGGGCCGTTCGGCCGGTTGGCTCAGTCCGGACGGCACAGGGCCTCCAGCACGGCCCGCGCGCGGCCGTCCCGGAGCGCGGCTTCGGCCCTCTCGACGCCGTCCTTGAGAGTCGGCACGGCTTCCGCGGCCCAGAGCGCGGCGGCGGCGTTCGCCACCACGATGCGCCGGGCCGGGCCGTCGTCCCCGTTCAGCACCCCGCGAACGATGGCGGCGCTCGCGGTCGAATCCGCCGCGCGGATCGAATCGGTCGTGACCGCGGCCAGCCCGAACATGGCCGGGGTCCACTCGCAGGTCTCGTACTCGTTGCCGCGCACGATCCGCACCATCGTCGGGGCCGCGAGGCTCACCTCGTCCAGCCCGTCCGCGCTGCACACCAGCACCGCCTGCCGGATGCCCAGGTGCGCGATGGCCCCGGCCAGCGGGTCGAGCAGGTCCGGCTTACCGACGCCGAGGAGCTGGTACGGGGCGCTGGCCGGGTTCGCCAGCGGGCCGAGCAGGTTGAACAGCGTGCGGACGCCGAGCTTCCGGCGCAGCGGCGCGACGTGGGCCATGCCACGATGGAACTGGGGGGCGTAGCAGAACGCGAACCCGCACCGCTCCAGGCACTTCTGCGCCCACTCCGGGCCGGCCTCGATGGGCACGCCGAGTTCGCGCAGCACGTCCGCGCTGCCGGACTTGCTGGACACCGCCCGGCCGCCGTGTTTCACGACCGGCACGCCGGCCCCGCACGCGACCAGCGCCGCGGCCGTGCTGATATTGAACGTGCCACTCTCGTCGCCGCCGGTGCCGCAGGTGTCGAGCACCGGCCCGGACACGGGCACCAGGCCGACCATCTGCTCGCGCAGCACGAGGGCTGCTGCCGCGATCTCGTCAGCGGTTTCGCCCTTGATGCGCAGGGCGGTGAGGAACGCGGCCCCGCGGGCCTCGTCCACACGCCCGGCAACGAGGTCGCGCACCGCGTCGGTGATCCGCGCAGGCGCGAGGTCGCGCCCCGCCAGCAGCGCGGGGTACAGCTCCGCGAACCAGTACGGAACGGGCAAATCCAAGCGACACCCCAGGACGGAAAAGGGAACCCGGCGCGAGTCTTGGGCGAATATTAACGCGCCCGCGCGGATTTCGACAATTTTTCTCTTCCGTTGTGAACAGTTGTCCTATATACTTTCATATACGGTGGACGGGTGTAGGAAATGTAACGCCTGGAAGGTCTGGGAGGGTTCGGGGGCCGCACGAGTGTCGCAAGCGGACGAAACCGTCGAACTCGACCCCACCCGCAAGACAACGTGCGGAACAGTTATCGGAACAAACGAACACTCACCACCACACACCTACCTTACGGGAGAGAGCCATGTCGGAAGAAAAGGTTGCGCTCACGACCAAGCAGCAGAAGATTTACAACTACATCGTCAAGCACATCGAGACGAAGGGGTTCCCGCCGGCCATTCGCGACATCTGCCAGGAATTCGGCATCTCGTCGCCCAACGGGGTCATGTGCCACCTGAAGGCGCTGGAGTCGAAGGGGTACATCAACCGGGTGCAGAAGCACAAGAATAACAAGCGGGCGCAGGCCCGCGGGATCACCATTCCGGGCGGCACCTCGGGCGGGTTCAGCCTGCCGGTGCTCGGCCTCGTCGCCGCGGGCAAGGCCATCGAAGTGACCCAACAGGACGACGAGCGCCTGGAAATGCGCGAGCTGTTCGGCAACGAAGACATGTTCGTGGTCAAGGTGCGCGGCTCGTCGATGATCGAGGGCCACATCGCCGACGGCGACTACGTGGTGATCCGCAAGTGCGAGACGTGCGAGAACGGCGAGAAGGTGGTCGCGATGGTCGAGAAGGCCATGACGCTGAAGAAGTACTACAAGCGGAAGGACGCGATCCACCTGCACCCGATGAACAGCACGATGGAGCCGATCGTCGTGGACCCGACCCGCGAGGACATCCGCATCCTCGGCGTGCTCACCGGCGTGATCCGCAAGTGCTGACGCGCGACACTCAAGCGCGCACTTGTTGTGCAAGGATTTTCGAGCCGCCCGCTTCGGTCCGTTCCCGGGACCGCGGGCGAACCCCTCCCGCTTGGCGGAGGGAACCTCCCGCCCGCTTTACAGCGGGCGCGGGGGCAATACCCGTGTCCGCACAACGTACCGACGGGACAATCAGCGGGCGAGACGCCCGCGGTCCCAGGTATCGAACCTTGTGCAACATTTTTCGCGCGCTACCAATTCATAGCGCGTTTCGCGGGGGAAGGTCAACGCTCGTCGCGGGCCGGGAACCGCGGGGGTAGCCGCAGTTCTACGAACGGCGTGCGGACGACCCCGCCCCACACCGGCGGCGCGTCCGGGTCCGCGCGCTCGGCCCGCTTCTCTTCGAGCTTCTTCATCCGCTCGTTGCGGCCCTGTGGCAGTTCCACTTCCTTTGCCGCCGCCACCACCGCAAACCGCGCCGCGCCGTCCGTGCCCAGCCGCTCGCGCCAGCCCGACGGCAGCGCGACCTCAATTGTCAGCGGCGTGGCGTAGCGGTAGGCGAGGTGCTTCAGTTCGGCCTGCTTCTCTTGTTCTCCGAGCGGCCAGTCGCCGCGATCCGGCATCTCGATCTGAAGGTACAGGTGCGGCAGGTCGTCGAACCGCACCTCCTTGTGGGGCGGCACCGCGCGGAGCGTGACCGCGACCCGGTCGCCCGCGCGGTACGGCTTCCACTCGATCACCGCCTCGACCAACTTGTCGGCCGCGGGGAACGCGCGCACGTCCGGGACGTACGCGCCACCCGGCCCGACGGCGACGGCCGATTCGAACTGGCCGGAGTAGATCGAATCGAGGTTGCCCGCGCGGAAGAACGGCCCGCCGCGCGGCGGCGCGCGCTCGTCGTCCTCGTGGGGCGCGTGCGTGAGGTGGAAGAATCGGGTGCGGGTGGGCTTGGCGACCGCGGCCGGTTTGAGAGCGTCGTCCTTCGTGACCGTGAACCGGACCGGCGCGGACGCGAGCCGCCCGCACCGCCAATCAACCTCGTAGTCGCCCGGCGCGAGACCGCCGGCGATGCGGTTCAGGTCGCCGCGCACGCAGTAGTAGCCGTCGGCCGGCACGTCGACGAGCGACCCGCCGCCGCAGTTGGTGCTCGCGGCCAGCCCCTTCAGCACGCTCGTGTTGGTGGCGCGGTCGCGCACGTCGAACGAGATGCCGCCGCCGCGGAACTCCGGGTACGCGCCGGACAGGTCCATGCGCGACCCGAGCCGCAGCGCGGCGTCGCGGTTGTTCCTCAACACGAAGTACGCGAACACCGGTTCGCCGGGCCGGAACTTGGCCCACGGCATGTGAACGGCGAGGTCGTAGCGGTTCGCGGGGCGCGGCTTGTCCGGCACGGCGGGCTTGCGCCGGTCTTCGGGTTCTTTCTCTTCGCGTATCGCGTCTTCGGGCCAGTCGCGGTTGCCGTCGCGCTTGGCCGCGCGGGTGTCGAAGCCCACCTTCTCCATGTCGGCGCGGGAGAGCATCCCGTCGGTGCCGAACTCGGCGCGCGTGCCGGGCGGCACCGGCGCGGCTCCCGCCGACGGGAACAGCGCAGGGACGAACGCCAACGCGAACAGGGGGAGGAGCCGGATCATGGTATCTCCAGTGCGGCCCCGCGCGGGCGGCGCGGGGGGAATGTCAGTTCGGTGAACGCGGTGCGCACCACGCCCGACCACGCGGCCGGGTCGCGCGGCGGCTTCGGTGCGTCCTTGCCGGACCAGATGTTCGAGTCGTCGTTCGGCAACGTGATGCGCTCGGACGCGACCAGCACTGCGGCCCGCTGTGTGTCATTGAGCCGGGTCCGCTCTCTCCAGTCCGGCGGCAACTGAACTTCGAGCGTCAGCGGGGTCGTGAGCGTGTCGGGCCGCGGGCCGGGGTCCGCGTGCTCTTCGTCCCAGCGCGAGAGCCGAACGTTCTCGCCGTAATCGCTCAGTTGGAGGTACACGCGCGGCACCTGCGTGAACCGCACCGGCGCGCGCGGGTCGGCCGCGTGCAGCGTGACCGCCAACCGCTCGCCGGCGCGATAGCGCTTCCACTCGGCGACCGCGCGGACGCGGCCGTCGGTCGCGGGAAGCGTGTTCAGATCGGGAACGTAGTGGCCGTTGTGCCCGACCGATAGCCCCGAAGCGATTTCACCCGCCCCGAGCGCGTGCAGGTGCGCCCGCTCCCAAACGAACGGCTCGCCCGCGCCGCGCGGGTATCGCTTGTGCTCCGTGACCGGTTCGACGAGGTAGAACGCGGCGCTCGCGCGCGGGACGGGCGGAACCGGCGGTTCGCCGCGCGTGGGCGCGACCGTGAACCGCACCGGGGCGGAGTGGAGCGTCCAGTGCGACCAACTCACCTCGTACTCGCCCGGCGGGCGCGGCTTGCCGTGCGCCAGCCCGAAGTCGGTGCGCGCGACGAAGTAGCCGTTGGCCGGTCTCGTGATTCGCACGCCCCCGAGCAGACAGCCGCCGCCCTCGATCCCGTCGGTTTCGCCGGTGTCGCAGTTTCGCACGCGGATCGCGAAGTCGTTCCACGCGGTTCGGAACGGCGGGAAGAGGAACAGTCCCGACGAGAACCCGCTCGGCTCGTCGGTGTTGTTCTTGAGGACGAAGTACACCGGGATCGAATCGCCGGACCGGTACGCGGTCCGCGGCAGGAACACCGCGAGGTCTCCCATCGCGCGCAGTCGGTCGGCGAACAGCATGGCGGAGGCGGGATCGCCGGTGCGCCCGTCGTCGACGGCCCGCGAGTCGAACCGGACGTGTTCGAGGTCCGCGCGGGAGAGGAACCCGGTGCTGCCGAAGGCGGCGAAGTCTGCGCTCCGCGGCATCGGGGCCACGGCGATACCCGGCGCGGGGGCGGGCGCGGTTCGACGTGTGGGCGGTTCGCCCCGCGGCAGCAGCGCCAGCGGGACGAAGAGCAGCGCAAACAGGAGGAGAAAGCGCGGCACAGGAACACTCCGCACGGGATCGGTTCAATCTACCGTGCGGCCCTGGTACTCGCACGCGGTCGATACGCTCGCGTTACAGGCGGCTACTTCTTGCCCTTGCCCTTCTTCGGCGCGCGGCTCTCGAACAGCCGCGCCACAGGAACGCTGAAGCCGGGCAGCACGGCGTTGCCGTCCAGCGTGTCGGCCGCGGTCAGCGTCTTCTTGCGCTTCGGATTCGCTTTCGGGTACACGTCCACTTCTTTGCGCTCGGGGTCGACGTACCACACCAGCTTCACGCCGGCCTTCGCGTACTCGTCCAGCTTGATCTCCATCTCGCGCCGCGTGTTGCTCGGACTGAGCACCTCCACGGCCAGGTCCGGCGGCACGTCGAGAAACGCGCCCGCCGGGTTCTCGATCAGGTCGGTGTCCTCGACGCTGTCCCAGCGGATGAACGACACGTCCGGGATGCGCACCAGTTCGAGCTTAAAGCGGATCAGGCCGTCTGCCCCGGCCACCAACCCGATGTTGTCCGTTTCGAGGAACAACTGGAGCAAGAAAATGAGGCGCGCGGCCAACGAGCCTTCGCGGAAGCCCATGGTTTTCTCCACGAGGATGCCGTCCACGAGTTCGCACAGGCGGTCGCCGACGATGGAGCCGTCGAGCAGGTCGAGTACCGTCGCGGTGCCGGGCGCGGGGTACGATCGGATGCGCGCCTCCGGGATGTTTCCCAGCCGCGCCTGTACGTCGGCGAACGTGGGAAACTTGGTCTTCGGTGTCGTCGCGGCCGTGGTCGGCATGGGTGCGCTCCGTGCGTGGGTCACGAGCATTGTGACGCGATTCGCCGAAAGGCGATAGGGGAGGTGCGCGAGCGGAGGGCCGACGCCCCCCGCTCGCAAGCGCGCGAACTGTCATCTGGTTTGCGCCGGCGGCTTCGGCTCGTCGGTGGGCCTGTCTTTGCGCCCGCCGACCCAGAGCAAGAGCGCGCCGAGCGCTCCGAAGACGATCACGGAAGCCACTTTCGCCGGCCCGCTCTCGTCGGGCTTCCACTCGGTCTTGCCGGTCTTGGCGTTCACCTCACCGAACAGGTGCAGGCCGAGGTTGATCGTCTGGTTGAACGAGTCCGGGAGGAACGCGAAGAACGCGATAATCAGCCCGCACAGCGTGCCACCGGCGATGAACCCGCTGGCGAGCAGCACACCCGGCCCGGTCTCCGAGTCAGCGTCGCTCTTGGGCTTCCCACGCAGCTTGTCCGCGACCAGGCGCAACATGCCGCCGATGAAGATCGGCATACTGGACGCGAGAGACAGGTACATACCGACCGCGACCGGCAGCGCGGACACCCCGCACAGTTCGAGCGTGACCGCGATCAGCACGCCGGCGATGATGAGGGACCATTCGAGCGTGCCGCCCAGAATGCCCTCGATGATGTTGGCGAACAGGCGCGGCTGCGGGGCGGTGAACTCCTTCGGCGCGTCCTCCCCGTTGTCCATCTTCTTTTCTTCGCGCGAGATGGGCACGTCGGTGCGGTACACCGGCTTGCCGTCGGGGGTTGCGAGGTAGCGGCCCGGCTTCAGCTTCTCGTGCTCACCGGCGCGCACGTGAACGATGCTGTACTCGGTCGCGTCGAGCAGGTCGCCGCTGTTGTACGGCCGCCCCGGTTTCTGCTTCGGAGCGTCGGCCGGAACGGTCAGCTTCGCGTCGGCCGGAATGTTAGCCTTCGTGTAGTGAACGCCGGCGCGGTTCAGCGCGAGCATCGTCAGCCCGATCACAAGGGCCGACGTGACCGCGCCGATCAGGATCGCCCACTGTTGCTTCGAGGGGGTGGCCCCAACGAGGTAGCCGGTTTTCAGGTCCTGTGACGTGGTGCCGCCGTTGGAGGACGCGATACACACGACCGCCGCGACCGTGAGCGCGGTCAGCATCGCACCCGGCCCTGTGCGGCCAAGAATCAGAAAGATCAGGCACACCAGCAGAAGCGTGGCGATGGTCATGCCGGAGATCGGGTTCGACGAACTGCCCACTTCGCCCGTAAGTCGGCTCGATACGGTCACGAACAGGAACCCGAACAGCAGGATCATGCCCGCGCCGAGTAATCCCTGAAAACTCAGGCCGAGGCCGAGTTGTGGAACCAGCGCGAGTATCAGAACGAGCGCGACACTCCCCCAGAGCACGACCGTCATCGGCATGTCGCGCTCGGTCCGGGCCGCGCTCGCCGCGCCCGCGCCCGCCCGAGCCGCGCGCATGTCGCGCAGCCCGGCCACGATCGATCCGATGATGAGGGGCAGCGCCCGGCACATGCTGATGATGCCGCCGGCGGCGACCGCGCCCGCCCCGATGTATCGGAGGTACTTCGCGCGCAGGTCGTCCGGTTCCATGTTGCGGATCAGGCCGGGGTTGTGCCCGTCCTTCGGCTTGTCCCCGTCCCAGGTGGCCGGGGCGACCGGTTCCGTGAGCTTGTCGCCGAACGTGGCGATGAGCGGGCCCAGTACGAAGTACGACATCACCGCACCGGCCATCATCAGGGCCGCGATCCGCGGGCCGATCAGGAACCCGACGCCCAGCAACTCCGGCGACAGTTCGCCACTCACCTGCCCGCCCTTCAACCCGGACTTGGTGCCGTCCGCGTTTTCGGCGTACAGTTTCGCGGACGGCTCGCCCGACCACAACTTCGTGGCCGCGGTCAGGAACTTGTGAACCAGCGCCACCCCGAACCCGACGAACACCATCTTCGCGGTCGCGCCGCCCTTCTCGCCCGCGACCAGCACTTCCGCGCACGCCGTCCCTTCGGGGTAGATCAGCTTCCCGTGCTGCTTCACGATGAACGCCCGGCGCAAGGGGATCATCATCAGGATGCCGAGGACCGCGCCGAGTACGGACACGGTCATCACGCGCACCGGGTCCATCTCGAAGCCGAGCAGCAGCAGCGCCGGCATCGTCACCCCGACGCCGAACGCGATGCTCTCGCCGGCGCTGCCGGTCGTCTGGACGACGTTGTTCTCGAGGATCGTCGTCTTCCGCACCTTGAACGCTTTGGAGAACGCGCGGAACAGCGTGATCGACAGCACCGCGATGGGTACGGACGCGGACACCGTCAGCCCGACCTTGAGTACGAGGTACAGCGACGACGCGCCGAAGACGATGCCGAGCACAACGCCGGTCAGCACAGCGGGCCAAGTGAACTCGTGTTGCGTCTCGGTCGCCGGAACGAACGGCTGGTGCGGCGGAGTCTCGGACGCGGCGGGCGCGGTTGCCCCCGGTGGCGGTGTTGCGGATGACATGGGACGGCCCGTATGTGAGTGCGGGTGCGAGTCGAGAGCGGAGAGACGTGCGACAGCTTACGACCGCGCGGGCGCGAAGTGAAGGCGCAAGGGCCAGCGAGCGGCGCGGCGTCAGCCCGCCGGTGGCAACACCAGTGGGCGGCCGGACGCCGCGCCGCTCGCTGTGCGGGCTAGTTCCGCGGGGTCACGTCGAACGGGGTCGGCTTCAGCTCCATCGCGCCGTCCTTGCCCGCGGCGATCTCGATCTTCTCGCCGAAGCGCCCGTCCTTACCGCCCCTCACGCCGTTCTCGTGCCAGTACACGATGCGGAACTTCCCCGCGGGCGCGTTCTTGATCTCGAACTTGCCGTCCGCGTCCGTGACCGCGTAGTACGGGTGGTCGAACACGCGGACGTAGCCCGCCATCCACGGGTGGATGGTACACTTGTACTGGATCGGCGCGCGCTCCGCCTTCAGCGCGTTGGGCATCTTCCATTCGGCGTTCTTGGCGATGTTCGCGTTGTGGCTCCCGCAGTTCGAGCTGTCCCAGAAGAAGTTGTGCGGGACCGGCGCGGGGTTCTTCACCAGGATCGTGTCGCCGACGCGGGCGCAGGTCACGCGCGCCACGAACATGCAGCACGGCTGATCGATCACCACGTCCGCGGCCTTGCGTTTCGCGTCGTTGGGGTGAATCTGCGCGTCGGTGAACGCGGCGGCCGGCTCCGTGCTGTCCGGGCGCAGGTACACGACCACGTTCGCGACCCCGCGGTTCTTGGCGTTCACGAGCACCGACTCGTCGAGGATCGCCCCCTTCGCGAGGCAGTGCATCTTGTCCTGCGTGACGTTCAGCGCGGCCCGCACGGGGACCTTCTTGTCATCGGGGAACACCACCTGCCCCTTGACCGTGACCCACTGCGCCCGCGCGCTCGGCGCGAGCGCGACGACCAGCGCGCAGCCCAGCGCGCACGACAACACCTGTCGCATGACAATGCACCTCAAATAAAGGAAGGAGTTTAGCGGCGTTCCCGCAGGGGACGCGAACCAACTACGGCCAGTTCGCGCTCTCGAAGCTCAGCTCGATCTCGCCGGGCGCGGCGACCTTCGTTCCCAACCGGCCCGGCACGCCGCCCAGCCAGCCGGCCTTTTCGTGCCACGCGACCAGTCGCCACTTGCCCGCGGGCGCGTTGGGAATCTCGAACTTGCCGTTCGCGTCCGTCACGGCGAAGTACGAGTGATCGAACGTCCACACGCACCCGGTCATCCACGGGTAGATGGTGGACGAATAGTGGTCCGGGCGGGTCGCCGCCGCGCGCGGCTTCGTGGTGTGCGTCATGCCCTTCCCGACCAGCACGTTGAAGCTGTCGTTCCCGGCCGCGTCGTAGCGCACGTTGGTCGGCACCGGCAGCCGGTTGTCGAACACGACGCGATCCCCGGCGCGAACCGCGAGCACGCGCGGTTCGAACTGCCCGCGCGCGGCGAGCACGGTGCGGTCGGTCGGCTTCGGCTTCACAAGGTCCGGGTGGATCGCGTCGGCGGGGAACTCGGCCTTGCGGTCGTCCGCGTCCGGCCGCAGGAACACGACCACGTTCATGATGCCGCGGTTGTTCGCGTGAACCACGACGTCTTCGTAATGCAGCGGCGCGAACGGCCTCCAGACTTCCTCGTCCTTCATGTTCAGCCCGAGCGGGCGCGGCCCCGGCACGTCACGGCCCTTCGGGAACGCGACGCGCCCGGAGACCGCGCCCCACTTCGGGGCTTCGACCG
>SXHE01000446.1 GCA_005773755.1 Planctomycetia bacterium | reverse complement strand
GGCTCGTTAAGGCTCCTTCGCGCCCGCGAAGGAGCTTGAATTAACCAGAACTCCGAAGGAAAGGTGCGACGTGCAACGGATCACACGCGAGCAGGCGCGGAAGTACGCGTTCGATTGGCGCGACGAACCGCTTCTGCGGGTCAAGCCCGGTGAGAGCTTCGAGATCGAGACCTACGACGCCAGCACCGGCTACTTCAAGACGCCCGAAGATAAGGCGATTCCCGGCAAGCGGCCGGGGTTCGACCGCTACCCGCCGCAAGCCAACCCCATCGGCGGGCCGGTGTTTCTCGACGGCGCGGAACGCGGTGACGTGCTCGTCGTCACGATTGAAGAGATCGTCGTGGACGATTACTCGTGGGTCGCCATCGGGCCGCGGCGCGGGCCGCTCGGCGAATCGACGCGCTGGCCCGAACTGAGCGGCGACTACACCACCAAAATCTTCAAGCACACGCCCGGCACAAGCGGCACCACGCGCGACGGCACGCTGCACTTCAGCGACAAGATTGCGTGGCCGATCACTCCGTTCGTCGGCACGCTCGGCGTGTGCCCGGATCGCGAGGTCGTCACCAGCCTCGACGGGCAGGGGCCGTGGGGCGGCAACCTCGACGTCCGCGACGCTGCGCCCGGCAACCGCATCTACCTGCCCGTGTACCACCCCGGCGCGCTGTTCTGCCTCGGAGACGTTCACGCCAGTCAGGGCGACACCGAGTTCACCGGCACCGCGGCCGAGACGAAAGCCACCGTTCGCGTGAAGCTGGAGCTACAGAAGAAGAAGCGCATCCCGTGGATGCGGATCGAGTGCCCGGATCGCATCATCTCGGTGTTCGCGGACAAGCCGCTGGAATGCGCGGTCGAGACCGCGACCTTCAACCTGATGGACTGGCTCATCACCGAGCACGGCTTCACGCCGACCGACGCCTACTGTCTCGTGAGCACCTGCCCGGATTTCCGCATCAACGTGTACCAGATGTGCAAGATCGCCAAGCTGATGTACGTCGCCGGCGCGGAGATCCCGAAGAAGTACCTGGGGTAAGGGCAGAAACGCCCGCTACCGTTTCGCGCTTGACTTCTCACCTTCTCGGAGCGACGATACTCATATTCCTGCCTGAACGCCGGTCGCGCGGTCCCGCGACTGGCTCGCTGCCACCCCACAAGGACCGTCCGCGTATGTCTGCTCTCTCCCGGTTCGTCGCGGCCGTTGCGCTGCTGGCATTTGCCGGTCCCATTCTTGGCGCGGACCCGCTTCACGCACGCATCGACAAACAGATCGCTGCCGGGTTCGGCGCGAACGCGAAGCACATCGCCCCGCGCGCCGGCGACGACGAGTTCCTCCGTCGCGTGTACCTCGACCTCGTCGGCACGACGCCGACAGTCGCGGAACTGAACGAGTTCCTCGCGGACTCAGCCAAAGACAAGCGCGCCAAGCTGATCGACAAACTGCTCGCGTCGCCCGGTCACGCCCGCCGCATGGCCTGGCACCTCGACGTGATGCTGATGGAACGCGGGGCCGACTCGAAGGTGCCACGTGCCGCGTGGGAAGCGTACCTCGTCGCCGCGTTCGCCGAGAACAAGCCCTACGACGCGCTGGTGCGCGAGCTGCTGTCCGCCGACGGCTCGGACCCCAAGACCCGCCCGGCGGCGAAGTTCTTCCTCGACCGCAACCTCGAGCCGCACGCGGTTACAAAGGACATCGGCCGCATCTTCCTCGGCCGCAACATGCAATGCGCCCAGTGCCACGATCACCCGACTGTCGACGACTACAAGCAGGCCGACTACTACGGCATCCAGGCGTTCCTGAACCGCTCGTTCCTGTTCCCGAACGCCAACGTGCCGACCGCGGTCATCGCGGAGAAGGCCGAGGGCGACGTGAGCTTCATGAGCGTGTTCGACAAGAACAAGAAGCTGAACTCGACCGCGCCGCGGATGCCCGGCGGCAAGCCGATCGAGGAGCCGAAAGCGGAGAAGGGGAAGGAGTACAAGGTCGCGCCCGCGGCGAACGTCAAACCGGTGCCGACGTACTCGCGCCGCGAACAACTCGCGGGCGCGGTCACGAGCGCTGAGAACAAGGCGTTCGCGCGGAATGCCGCGAACCGAGTGTGGGCGATGATGATGGGTCGCGGGATCGTTCACCCGGTCGATGTGGATCACGGGAACAACCGACCGTCGCACCCGGAACTACTGAACGAACTGGCCGCGGAGTTCGTCGCACACAAGTACGACATGAAATGGCTCGTGCGTGAGATCGCGCTGTCCGACGTTTACCAGCGCTCCAGCGAAACGCCGGCTGGCCTCGACGACCCGCCCGCGGACCGGTATCTGGTGGCGATCATGAAACCGCTCACACCAGAGCAGTTCGCCTACGCCGCGATGCAGGCCACCGGCCACACCGACGCCGAACGCGCCGCGCTGGGCGCGAAGTGGACCGAGGCGCAACTCGATGCGCGGCTCGCTCCGCGACTCGGCCCGTTCCGCGCGATGCTCGGTCGCGGTGGCGACGCGACCGCAGACACCTTCTCCTCGACGCTCGACCAGACGCTGTTCCTGAAGTACGGTTCCGCCGTTCGCGGGTTGCTGACACCGCGGGCCGGCAATCTGACCGACCGCCTCAACAAGATCACCAATCCCGACGCGGTCGCCGACGAGCTATTCGCCGCGGTGTTCTCCCGCCGCCCGACCGCGGACGAGCGCAAGGACGTAGCCGACGCGCTGAAGAACACCACCGACCGCGGCAAGACGATCAACGAAATGGTGTGGGCGCTCGTGGCGTCCGCCGAGTTCCGGTTCAACCACTAGCAGGAACCTGAAATGCTGCCCTGCAACTACGCCTGCAATACCGCCGACCACGCGACCACGCGCCGGGCGTTTCTCGGCTCGGCCGTGGGCGCGACCGCCGCGCTCGGCATGGCCGGGTTCGCCAACCCCGCGCACGCCGCGGAGCTGAAGAAGGCGCAGAAGCGCGTTCTTGTCATCTTCCTCGAAGGCGGCGTCAGTCAGCTCGAAACCTGGGACCCGAAGCCGAACACCGACACCGGCGGGCCGTTCAAGGCGATCCAGACCAGCGTGGCTGGCACGAGCATCTGTGAGCTTCTGCCGCTGAGCGCGAAGCAGATGCACCGCATCGCGCTGGTGCGCAGCCTGAACTCGCAGACCGACGACCACGGGGTAGGCCACAACGTGATGCTCACCGGCCGCAAGATGGAACCGGGCATCGTGTACCCGCACCTCGGCGCAGTGTCCGCGCGGCTCCTGGGATCGAACGCCAACGCGCTGCCGGGCCACATCCGCATCCTGCCGAAGGGCGGCAGTGGGTTCAACGGCGCGGACGCGACGTTCTTGGGGCCGAAGTTCGCCAGCGTGGGTCTCGGCGACGGCAAGCCGCCCGCGGACCTGTTCCGCCCCGGCAACCTGACCGCCACCGAAGACGATGAGCGTGACGCCTTCCGCAAGCGGCTCGACCAGCGGTTCGCCAAGTCGCGCAAGAGCGCCGCGACCGACGCCTACACGGAGTCCTTCACGCAGGCCGAGCGCGTCGTGAAACAGGCCGCGGTGTTCGACGTCGATAAGGAACCGGCCAAGATCGCCGACAAGTACGGCCGCCACGACTTCGGCCGGCACATGCTGCTTGCCCGGCGGTTGCTCGAAGCCGGCGTCACCTACGTCAAGGTGTCGCACTCGAACTACGACACGCACCACGAGAACTTCGACTTCCACATCGAGCAGCTTGGTGAGTTCGACCGCCCGTTCGCGGCGCTGCTCGACGATCTCGCGGACCGCGGGATGCTGGACAGCACGCTCGTCGTGGTGATGAGCGAGATGGGCCGCACGCCGAGGATCAACGACCGCTACGGCCGCGACCACTGGGGCCGCGCGTGGTCGGTCGCGCTCGCCGGGGCCGGCATCAAGGGCGGCGCGGTGGTGGGCAAGACGAACGCCAACGGCACCGCCATCGCCGACCGCGAAGTGTGGTCCGGCCACCTGTTCCACACCTACCTGCAAGCCGTCGGCCTCGACTCGACGAAGAACTTCTACCCCAACGAGCGCCCGGTGCCCATCGCCGACCCGAAGGCCGCGGCGATCACCGAAGTGCTGGCCTAATCATGGACATTCCCCCGCCGCGCCCCGTGCTGGACCCCACAACCGCGCGCGTGGAGCGCGAGTTCAAGCACGTGCGCCCGCTCATCGGTTGCCGGTTCGACCCCAGCGGGCGGTTCCTCTTCGCCACGGCCGAGGACGACTCCGTACAGCGGTTCGACCTGCTGACCGGCACGAGGACCGCATTCGTCGGGCACACGAGTTGGGCGCGCGGAATGGCGTTCGTCGCGCCCAACCCTACCGCCGCGCCGATGGATGCCTCAGCTTGGCAGAAGGCACAGGCCGCGGCGCAGTCGCTCGTCGGGTTCGGGGTCGCGGCGCTGCCCGCGCCGAAAGCTGCTCCCTTTACACTCGTCACCGCCGACTACCACGGCAAGCTCATCTGGTGGCAGGGCGATTCCGACGCGCCGAAGCCGCTCAAGACGGTCGCCGCACACGACGGCTACGCCCGCGCGGTCGCGGTCAGCCCGGACGGGGCTACTGTCGCGAGCTGCGGCAACGACCAGAAGGTGAAGCTGTGGAAGGCCGCGGACGGCACCGCGATCCGCACGCTCGAAGGGCACGAGTCGCACGTCTACAACCTCGCGTTCCACCCGAACGGCACGCGCCTCGTGTCGTGTGATCTCAAGGGTGTCGTGAAGGATTGGAACCTGAAGACGGGCAAGAGCGAGCGCGACCTCGACGCGAAGATTCTGACCAAGTACGACCCCGGTTTCATGGCCGACATCGGCGGCGCGCGCGGCATGGCGTTCAAAGCCGACGGCTCCGCGTTCGCGGTGTGCGGCATCACAAACGTGTCGAACGCCTTCGCCGGGGTCGGCAACCCGCTCGCGGTCACGTTCGACTGGGACAGCGGCAAAGCCAAGCAGCTCAAACCGAAGGACGCGTTCCAGGGCACGATGTGGGGGGTCGCGTTCCACCCCGGCGGCGCGGTGCTCGGGGCCGGCGGCGGCGGGCAGGGCCGCGTCTGGTTCTGGAAGGGCGACGACCCCGCGAGCGCCCACGTGCTGACTGTCCCCGCGAACGCGCGCGACCTCGCCCTGAGCTCCGACGGCGCGCGGTTCGCCATCGCCGGATCCAACGGCACCGCCTACGTGTACAACTTCTCTGGCACTGGGCCTGTGCCGCAGATGCCGAAGAAGAAGTGACATAGGGCTTTCGCCCTGTGAGCCACCCAATACCATCAACCACCTGGAAGCCATGCGCCACTCCCTCTCCCTCGTCGCGCTGCTCTTCACCGCGCCCCTATTTGCCGCCGAACCACCCAAGGGCTTCATGCCGCTCTTCGACGGCAAGACTCTCGCCGGCTGGCACGGCTGGAACATCCACGCGAAGGGCGGCGCGCCCGCGGACGTCGCGAAGCTCGCGCCGGAGGATCGCGCGAAGAAGGTCGAGGAGTGGACCGCCGACGCCAAGAAGCACTGGTCGGTTCAGAACGGCGAGCTGGTCAACGACGGTAACGGCGCTTATCTCGCCACCGACAAAGAGTACGGCGATATCGAGTTGCTGATCGAGTACAAGACCGTGGCGAAGGCCGACAGCGGCATCTACCTGCGCAACACGCCGCAGGTGCAAATCTGGGACAGCAACCAGAAGTTCGACGAGAAGAACCCGACGCGCAAGCCGCACCTCGGCAGCGGCGGGCTGTTCAACAACACGCCCGGCACCGCGGGTCGAGACCCGCTCGCGCTCGCGGACAAGCCGTTTGGTGAGTGGAACACGTTCCGCATCGTTCAGGTGGGCGAGCGCACCACAGTGTACCTGAACGACAAGCTGGTCGTCGAGCACGCGCGCATGGAGAACTACTGGGACCGCAAAACGCCGCTCGCGCGCACTGGAAAGATTCTGCTCCAGACCCACGGCGGCGAGATTCGCTGGCGGAACCTGTTCGTGCGCGAGATTCCGAGTACCGAGGCGAACGCGATCCTGCGCAAGCACGACGCGAAGGGCTTCGAGTCGGTGTTCAACGGCAAGGACTTCACCGGTTGGGACGGGGCGCTCGACAACTATGAGGTCGTTGAAGGCGCGATCGTGTGCAAGCCGAAGAAGGGCGGGAACATCTACACGAAGGCCGAGTTCGCCGACCACACGGTTCGCCTGGAATACAAGCTGCCGAAGGGCGGCAACAACGGGCTGGCGATCCGCTACCCCGGCGGCAACGTCCACGTCGCAACGCAGGCCATGACCGAACTACAGATTCTCGACGACACGGACCCGAAGTACGCGAAGCTCGACCCGCGGCAGTTCAACTTGTCCGCTTACGGCATGGTCCCGGCGCACCGCGGCTACCTGCGGCCGCTGGGCGAGTGGAACTTTGCCGAAGTGACCGCGAAGGGCACGACACTGGTGGTCGAATTGAACGGGTCGCGTGTGCTCGACGCGGACCTGAGCAAGGTGACGGAGTTCAAGGACAAGACCCCGCACCCCGGCAAGGAGCGCAAGAGCGGGCACTTCGGCTTCGCTGGGCACAGCGACCCGGTCGCGTTCGGAGCGATCGAGATTCGGAAGATCGAAGAGAAGAAGTAAGGCATTGGCCCGCAGATCGCGCAGAGAAGACGCAGATGAAATCCGATGAAGGCAGAGAACAGGCCTTCAAACCCT
>SXHE01000445.1 GCA_005773755.1 Planctomycetia bacterium | reverse complement strand
GTGGACTTTGGGCACGCTCATGGGGCTACACTAGAGCCACAACGCCACCCGCGCAAGGCACCCCGCGAGGGAGATGGCACAACACCCAGAGCCTGCACAGGTTTAGGGCGTGACCGACCGCCAACTGCGTAACACCTAACCTCATCATCGGGGAGGACGGGGGCGGCAACTGCTGGTGCGTCAAAGCTGGCACCGAGGACGGGTCCGTCTGGTACTTCAACCACGAGGACGGGTCGTTGGAGCGTTCCGCGGCGTCCTGCGCGGAGCACGTCCAGCACTTGAGGGAGCTCCTGATCGAGATCGGAGACGGGCGGATTCAGAGTTGGCAGGAGGTTCACGACAAAGAAGAGGCCGAGTGGGCGCAGAAGTCCGCGACGGCTGCGCCCGCAGAAATATCCAGGCGGTTGTATTTGGAGAGGTGTCGCCGGGCCAGTGACTGAAACTGGCTGGCTGCGTCGGGTCGGCAGTGGGTGTCCGAGCGGTCCCAAAGGCATGCCGATCCAGTCGCTGCACCTGACCCGACGGGCACGTAAGTTTCCTGCGCGTCGTCGCGCCAGCCGGTCTGCTGAGCTGTGTCGTTCGCACTCCTGAAATCCGCCTGCCAATACCACCTTGGGCGATTACTGATATTTTGTCAACTATTTTCCGGTTTTAATTGACTTCCGTATACTATCACCCAAAGTTCGGGTAGAGCCGCGGTTCGCGTGTTCCGTCGACACCCAGCAGTTCGTGCGTTGTAAGCGCCGCCCGTCTTCACCTCCCCCTTGAGGGGGAGGTCGACGCCCGGCTTTGCGGGCGGCGGGTGGGGGGTAAGCTGCTGAGGAACTGCGGAGGCGCTCACCCCCACCCGCCGGCGAAGCGCCGGCGACCTCCCTCTCAAGGGGGGAGGTGAAGGCAGCAGCGTACACCGCGCCTGTTGTAAGCGCAGGGGGCGGTTCGCGGTATCATGTCTTCGTAGCCCCCTCGCGCGCACGCCGGAACTGCTCATGCCTCGTACTCTTGCTCTCCTCGCTCTTGCGTTTCTTGCGCCGCTCGCTTCGGCGGACGACTGGCCGCAGTGGATGGGGCCGAATCGTGATGGGGTTTGGGCCGAGACCGGCATCGTGAAGACGCTGCCCAACGGCGACCCCAATCGCGGCAACCAGCTCAAGCCGGTCTGGTCGGTGCCGGTTCACGCCGGGTACTCCGGCCCGGCGGTCGCCGACGGCCGCGTGTACGTCACCGATCGCGTACTGGCGAAGGGTGCGCGCAACCCGGACGATCCCTTCGACATCAAGGAGCAGGTGAACAGCACCGAGCGCGTGCTGTGCCTCGACGCCAAGACCGGCAAGGAACTGTGGAAGCACGAGTACGAGTGCCCGTACCAGATCAGTTACCCGGCCGGGCCGCGCTGCACGCCCACCGTTCACGGCGGGAAGGTCTACACGCTCGGCGCGATGGGCGACCTGTACTGCCTCGACGCCAAGACCGGCAAGGAACTGTGGGCGAAGAACTTCCCGAAGGACTATGCGACGAAGGTGCCGCTGTGGGGCTACTGCGGCCACCCGCTCGTGTACCGGAACCTGCTCGTCTGCGTCGGCGGCGGGCCGAACGCGGTCGCGGTGGCGTTCGACAAGGACACGGGCGCGGAGAAGTGGAAGGCACTGGCCTCGCGCGACCCCGGCTACGCCCCGCCCACGCTGATCCGCGCCGGCGGCGTCGATCAGCTCGTGATCTGGCACGGCCACGCGATCAACGGCCTCGACCCGCTGACGGGCAAGCCGCACTGGAGCGTGGGGTGCGCGCCGCTGTTCGCCATGTCGATCATGGCCCCGCGGCAGCACGGCGACCGGCTGTTCGCGGCCGGCATCGGCGGCGCGGGCGTCGTTCTGAAACTGGACAAGGACAAGCCCGCGGTCACGGTGCTGTGGCAAGAAGCGACCGACAAGAGCCGCAAGCCGAAGGAGCGCGGCCTGTACCCGGTGAACATGGCCCCGCTCGTGGTGGACGGCGTCGTGTACGGCGTCGATCAGCCGGGCATGTTGCGCGCGGTCGAACTGGAAACGGGCAAGAAACTGTGGTTCACGCACAAGCCGGTGATCGGCCGCGAGGAACCGGAGGACTACAAGGGGGCCGGGTCCGGCACCGCGTTCGTCGTGAAGAACGGCGACCGCTACTTCCTGTTCGCGGAAACCGGCGAGCTGGTGATCGCGAAGCTGTCGCCGAAGGGGTACGAGGAGGTGAGCCGGGCGAAGCTGTTGGACCCGACCGGGGCCGCGTTCGGCCGCAAGGTGGTGTGGAGCCACCCGGCGTTCGCGAACAAGAGCGTGTACGCCCGCAACGACAAGGAGCTGGCCTGCTTCTCCCTCGCGGAGTGAGGTGCACGGTGCTTGGCGAACGGCCGGTGTCAGCCGGCCGGTGAGACGTTGCCCCTCGTGCCGCGCACCCGTGATCTGATTGTGCCCCTCACCGGCCGGCTGACACCGGCCGTTCGCCCCGCAGTTGTATTCTGGGATGCGTATTACTTGGCGCGACCGCTGCCGCACACGGGCATCGTCTGACCCGGCGCGCTCCTCACCTCGCGGTCTTCGCGCCGGCCTTCTCGTAGGCGGTCACCTTTTCGGTGCGCTGGGTGTGCCGGCCGCCCTCGAACTCGGTCGCCAGCCAGGTGCGCACCATGCGCTCGATCTGCTCTTCGCCCAGCAGGTCCGCGCCCAGGCACATCACGTTCGCGTCGTTGTGGCGGCGGCACAGCTCGGCGTCGGTCGTGTCGCGGCAGTTCGCGGCCCGCGCGCCGGGCACCTTGTTCGCGGCGATGCACATGCCGTGACCGGTGGCGCAGATCAGGATGCCGCGGTCGGCCGCGCCGGTGCCCACCGCCTCACCCACGGGGATGGCGTAGTCCGGGTAGTCCACGCCCGCGGGCGCGTTCGCGCCGATGTCGCGGACCTCGTGGCCCAGTTCGGCCAGCAGGCCCACGATCCGCTGCTTCACCGCCACCCCGCGGTGGTCGTTGCCCACGACAACCTTCATGACCCCACCCATTCTGGAAGGAACCGATCCAGGTGCCGCACGATGGTCCGGGCACACGCCCGGTACACCTCTTCGCTCGCCCCGATCGGGTCGTCCAAGTCTTCGTCCCCGCACAGCAGGCGCGGCCCCGGCCCCATGTCAGGATACCGGGTCGCCAGCGCGTACACGTGGCTCCGCGTCATCGCGATCACGTCGTCCGCGGCGAGCAGCAGTTGCGGGTTGACCGGGCGGCTCGCGTGGTCGCGCAGGTCCGCGCCGAACTCGGCTGCGATCGCGACCGACTCCGGCGAGGCCGGCCCGCCGCCGTAGGCGGCGACGCCCGCGGACAGCACCCAGAACCCGCGCCCCGGCAGTTCGTCCGCGGTGCAACCCAACCGGTCCGCGAGCACCTTCTTCGCCAGCGCCTCGGCCAGCGGGCTGCGACAGGTGTTCCCCGTACACACGAACAGCACGATCCGCGCCGCCAGTCGCTCGATCTCGGCTTCGGGAAACGCGCCCGGCTCGACGATCTGCCAGCCGGGGTCCGCGCCGGCCGCGCACGGCGACGACGCGGGCGGGTTCGTCGTGCGCACCACGGTCGGTCGTTGAACCGCGCGCTCGCCGGCGCTCACCGCGAACCCGACCGCATCACCCAGCCGCGCGACCGCGGCGCTCGCGGTGGCGTCGCCGGTGTCCGCGACTAGCACCGGGCCGAGGTCCGCGACGGCCGGAATGACCATGTCGAACAGCGGGTGTTCGGGATACCGCAGACGGGCGAACCCGGTGGGCGACGGAACTTCGACGACCAGCGGCGCGGGCCACGCGCGGAACATCAGCCGCCGGGCCGCGGGGGGAACGCTCAGCCCGCGTGCCGCGGCGTCGTCCGGCCCCCACGCCAGCACCGCGGGCGCGGGCAGTTCGACGCTCGCACCGGGCCGCCACAGTGCGAGATACCCGCAGTCGCCCGGCAGCACGACCGCGAACCCGGCCGCGAGCGCGTCGCGGGTGTGTCGCACCACGTCGGACGGATCGACGGCCGGACTCCAGTCGATCAGCGTCGGCATCGCGCGCGGCCTCCTGCGTGTGGCAACAGAAGGCAGTTTAGGGCGGGGCCGAAGAGAGGACAGTGGGCAGGGGTCAAGCGAGCGGCGCGGCGTCAGCCCGCCGGTAGCTGCGCAACTCAGACACGTATGACGCATCTCAGTTGTGCAGCACCGGCGG
>SXHE01000444.1 GCA_005773755.1 Planctomycetia bacterium | reverse complement strand
TCCTTGTACAACTTGCGGATGCGGTCTGCGAGCTTGTTCGGGTCGCGGATGGTGTGCAGTTCGGCCAGTTCCTTCTTCATCGCGTCGCCGTGCTTGGTCCAGTCGGCGTAGGGGTCCGGCTTCTCCTGCGGCTCCATGATGCGCGACTGCTCGCGCATCCGGTCCACGACGTACTTCGCGAGCTTGTACGGGTTGTTGACCGGGCCGCTGCCGCCCTTCTTCGCGATCTCTTCGAGCGCGTCGAGCACTTCCGGGGCCATCTGCCCGGTGTGCGGCTTGCCGGCCAGGACCTGATCGACGCGGAACTTGAACGCCTTGAACAGGAAGTTGCGGACGACGGCCGCGGTCACGGCCTGTTCCGCCTGCGGGTTGCCCCCACTGGGGATCGGCCCTTCCATCACCTTGCGGGCGTCCTCCAACATCTTCTTCGAGTTGGCCTCTTCGCCCAGTTTCGCGACGGCAAACGAGAACAGCAAGTCGATGAGCGGCTGGTTCGCGCGCAGGTGCTCGTTCTTCTGCGTCGCGGCGGAGTCGTCGAGCCACTTGCGCACGGTGGTGTGCAGCTCGGCCGCCTTGTCGCGCACCACGCGCATCCGGTCGGAGTCCTTCATCCCCTGGAACCGCAGGAAGCTGGGCAGGTCGTGCTGCGCCTGGAGGCCCTGATCGAGGAGCCGCTTCAGGAGGCGGTCGCGGACGCGGGCGAGGCCGAGCACGTCGGCCCCGGCGAGCTGCGCGAGCCGGTAGCCGACGAGCCACACCGCGCGCACCGGCAGCGCGGCGTCGTGCGACTCCATGTACTTCTGCATCGCTGGCAAGCGGTTCAGCAGCCACGGCTGAACCGGCTGTTGCGCGGCCAGCCACAGGAACGCCGCGACCACCTTGCGCGAGTCTTCGAGGCCCGCGCCGTGGTGGTTCAGTAGCTTGTCGAACTCGTCGGCCTTGATCGTACTCCCGGCGTCGGGCAGTTCGGCGCGTGCCCACCCCGCGAGCCACGGCGCGGGCATCGGGTCGGCGTCCCAGAGGGCGTCGAGCCAGCACACGGCCGCGTCCATCGGCTTCTTCGCGCCGGAGTACGCCGCCGCCAGTTCCGGCCACAGCGCCTGTCGCTCGGGCGAATCGAGCGGACCTTCGAGCGCGGTGACCTGGACCTCCAGGTCCTTCGCACGCAGCTCCCACTCGTTCGGCTTCTTCACCTCTTCGACAGGTGGCAGGTAGTCGGCCTGCGCGGTCGGCTTAGCCGCGCCGGGCTTGGCCTTGCCCGCGCCCTTGCCGCCGCCCGCGCCGCCCCCCTTCCCTTCGTCGCGCTCCTTCGGCTCCTTGTCGGGCTTGTCCGGTTTCGGCTTCGGGCCGCCGGCGTCCTTGCAGATGAAGCCGTCGAAGTCGAACCGCGTGGCCTCGATCCACGCCACGAGTTGCTGCTGCTCGGCCTCGATGATGTAATCGACCCAGTCTTCGAGCGAGCGGAACGCCGCGTCCGGCACGCTCTCCGGGGTGAACGACGTATCACCGTCTGGATAGAGCCACACGACCTGATCGGCGTCGTCGGCGAGGAGCTTGCGGACCGCGTCGCGGCGGAGCGTCGGGTGCAGCCGCTTGCCCACGGGGAGGAACAGATTTGGGAGCTTCCAGTACGGCTTGAACGCGAGGGCGTTGTCGAGCGTCAGCACCGGCGGTGTGAGCCGCGAGGGGCGGACGCGCAGCACGACGGTGCGGGTGCCCTTCGCGTCCGTGGCGACCGCGAACATCAGGCGCTGGAGCAGTTTCTCGTCCGAGTCGCGGACGATGGCATCGAGTTGTTCGACGGCGTTGTCGCGCAGCACCCACAGCTCGGCCGACTCGGTCGTGGTGCTCGCCGCGAGCTTGAGCGGCACGGTCATCTTCTTGGGCGACTTCGCCTCGGTCCAGCCGACCGGCGACGCCGGCAGCTTGAACTGCATCATGTCGTACACGTCCTGGAACGGGACGTCGTCCAGGTACAGCCACTCGCGCGGCGCGCGGATCAGGAGCGCTTGCTTGTCGGCGACGCGCAACTGGTGCGCGAGGGCCAGGGTGTAGCCGACCTCGACCCACACACGCGGGGCGCGCTCAATGTACGCGCGCACGGCCCCGGCGGTGCCGGACGAACTCTTGTCCAGCGCGCGGAGCAGGGTGTAGTACGGCGGGCCGATGACGCGCAGCAGCACGCGCTTGCCGTCGGTCTGGTCGGCGAACCAGCGGAACCCCTGGCGGTCGTTGCCGAGGCGGAGCATTTCCGTGACGAGCGTGGGCAGGTCTTCGGCCCGCTCCAGCTCGAACAGGACCGGGGCCTGATTCGACAGCACCGGCGCGGAGCTTTCGCGCGTGACGGGCAGCACCTGGGGCCAGCAGGTCACGTCCCGCGGGTCGTCGCCGGCGTGCTTCTTCGAGCCTTTGACGCCGATCCGCGCGAGGTTCTTCTCGGCCGCCTTCGGCAGGTTCACGGTCGGCTCGAGGTACACCTTCCCCTGGTCGTCGGTGCTGACGGCCGCGGGCGCGAGCGACACGTCGGCCGGGACGATGCCGCTGGTGAGCGACAGGCGGAGCGTGTCGAGATCGGGGAACAGCAGGATCATGGGAGTGCGTTGGGTGGCTGTGGAAGAGAAGCCGCAGGCTCACTCGCCGGGGCGAGCGGACACATACGTTACGATCCCTTGTTGCTGGTTTTCTGCTTCTGCGGCTCGTTGAGCTGGCTCACCGGCCCGGCCGGTTGCGCCTCGCTCTCGCGCTCGACGATGATCTGGTCGTCGTCCTGGAGCTTGCGGCCGAGAACTTTTTCGGCCAACTGGCGGTGCATCTGCTCGTGCTCGATCGGCAGCGCGTCCGGCTCCGAGTCGAGCTTGATGAGGATGTTCTGCTTCCCGGTGTTCGGGTCGCGGCGCAGCATGATGATCATTTCGGCGTCGGCGAACGGAGAGGGATTGCCGATGTATTCCGCGCCTATCTGCGTAAATTCCCGGTACCGCCCCGCCTGGGGCCGTTCGGCCCTGAACATGCTGCCGATATAGAAATATTTCGCGTTCCTGCCGCTCTGGCTGAGGTTCTGCTCTATGTAGGCGCGGACCAGGCCAGGGGTCCC
>SXHE01000443.1 GCA_005773755.1 Planctomycetia bacterium | reverse complement strand
CGGTCTTGGTGGGCAGGCCGGAGCTGGGTCCGCCGCGCTGCACGTCCACAATCACCAGCGGCAGTTCGGTCATCACCGCGAGGTTGATCGCCTCGGACTTGAGGCTCACGCCGGGGCCGCTGGTGCCGGTGACGCCGATGGCCCCGCCGTAGCTCGCGCCCATCGCGACGCCGGCGGCGGCGATCTCGTCCTCGGCCTGGAACGTCTTGACGCCGAACCGCCGCATGTCGGTCAGCCCTTCCAGAATCGAGCTGGCGGGGGTGATCGGGTAGCCGGCGTAGACGAGCGTCTTCTTGGCGAGCTGGGCCGCGGCGGTGAACCCGAGTACGGCCGCGTCGTTGCCGGTGATCTTACGGTACGTGCCGGGCGAAATCTGGGCCTTCGCCACGAGGTACTGCACCGGCAGCATCTCGACCGTTTCGCCGTAGTTGTACCCGGCCTTTAGCGCCGCGATGTTGGCCTCCATCACCGGCCGCGTTTCGGGCTTCTTGCCGAACTTGTCCTTGATCCACTTCAGCGTGACTTCCAGCGGGCGTTCGTACATCCAGTACACGAGGCCCAGCGCGAAGAAGTTCTTGCACCGGTCCTGTTCGCGCGGGGTCAGCCCGCACTCCTTGACCGCTTCGATGGTCAGCTTCGCGACCGCGACCCGGACGACGCGCACGCCCTTGATGGAGCCGTCTTCCAGCGGGTTCGTCTTGTAGTTGGCCTTCTTCAGGTCGCTCGTTTCGAAGCCGTCGGTGTTGACGATCAGGATGCCGCCGGGCTGCAAATCCTTGATGTTGGTCTTGAGCGCCGCGGCGTTCATCACGACGAGCGTGTCGAGGTCGTCGCCGGGGGTGTGGATGTCGGTGCTGGAGAAGTGAACCTGGAACCCGGACACGCCGGCGAGGGTGCCGGCGGGCGCGCGGATCTCGGCCGGGAAGTCGGGGAACGTGGCGATGTCGTTACCGAGCAGAGCGGACGTGTCGGTGAACCGTGTGCCGGCGAGCTGCATCCCGTCGCCGCTGTCGCCGGCGAACCGGATCGTGACGGACTCGCGCGTCTCGCGCGTCCTGGCGTGACCGTTGGTGCCGTTGGAGCCGACGCCCGGCGGGGCGGCGGTGGGAGTACCTGTGTCAGAGTTCATGGAACCCGGAACCTCGAAGGTAGGCGTGGGAGAGGTCGAATGTGCTGTCCCAGTGCGGATGAGGTCATCTTAGGCGCGCCGGTGAGGTCATCTTAGGCGCGCCGGGCGGACCGTGGACAGGAGCGCGGGGCGAAACCGCCCCGACTTATTGGAGATACGAGGGTAAGCTACGCGGTTTGGCGGAAAATCCGCGCGCCCGTGGGCGAACTCCTAAAACGACACTCGGCACAGCCGAAACTGGCAGCGGAACCCGCAATGCCCCGCACGCGCTACGTCCTGTTGCTTCCGCTCTTCGCGTACCTCGCCACCGGCATCTATCAAGTGGGGCCGGACGAGCGCGCGGTGGTGCGCCGGTTCGGCGCGGTGGTCGCGCGGCCCGGCCCCGGTCTCGGCTTCGGGCTGCCGTGGGGCATCGACCGCGTGGACCGCGTGCCGGTGCGCACCGTGCGCCAGATTCGTGTCGGCTACGACCCGGACGCGCCGGCCGAAAGCTCCTCGCCCGCCGGCACGCTCCTCACCGGCGACCAGAACCTCGTGAACGTGCGGCTGGTCATCGACTACGCCATCGGCGAGACCGACGACGACCTCGACTACTATGTGATCCACCGTGAACAGGTGGACGCGGCGCTCTCGCGCGCCGCGGAAGCGGCGGCGGCGGAGTGGGCCGCGGGGCGCACCATCGATCAGGTGCTGCGCACCGGCAACGCGCTGCTGCCCGCGTGGGTCATGGACCGCCTCGGCGAGCGGCTGCCGGGCCTGCGCCTGGGCGTGCGGGTCCAGCGCGCGAGTGTGGCGCATCTGGCCGCGCCGGACGAGGTGCGGGCCTCGTTCGAGGCCGTCGATCAGGCGCAGACCGCGATCCGCACCCGCGAGACACAGGCCGAACAGGAGCGCGACCAGCGGCTCAGCCAGGCCGCGGCGATCCGGTACAAGTTGGAGCAGGAAGCGGCCCAGTACCGCACGGAGCACCTGGCCCAGGCCCGCGCCGACGCGACCGCGTTCGGCAACGAGCTGGCCGCGTACCGCGGCGTGGCCCGCACCAACCCGGATGCCCTCAGTTTCTTGTGGTGGCACGAGATGCACGAAACGCTCGACGTGATGACCGCGCGCGGCAGCAAGACGAAGCCGCTCGACCACTTCCTGCTGAACGGCGAACTCAACATCTACGAAGTGTCCGACTTCTTCGGCGTGATGCGCCGGTAGCGCGCCGCGGCCCGGCCTTGCCCCGTCACGACTCCTCGCCGGCCTGTTCCAGCGCGCGGACGGTGTCGTACAGGTCGAGGTCCGGGTTGATGTCCAGCGCCAGGCGGAACGCGCGGAGCGCGGCCCGCGGCTTGTTCAGTTTCAGCAGGCACTGGCCCATGCCGGCCGCGGCCCCGAAGTGGTGCGGGTTCAGTTGCAGCACCGCCTCGCAGTCCTCGACCGCGCGGGCGAACTCACCGCGCTTGAAGAACCAGATGGCCCGCTGGTTGTGCGCTTCCGCGAACGACGGCGCGGCGCGAATCAGCTCGTCCAGATCGGCGCGGGCCTTGATCGCGTCTGGCTCGCGGGTCGCCTCGCGGAGCCGCTCGTTCTGCTCGGCGGTGCCGCCGTTGAACCACAGCTCCCAGAGCGAATCGGCCGCGAACCGGCGGACCAGGAAGTCCGGGTCGTGCAGAGCGGCGGCGGCCGCCGGCGCGGACGCGATCGTGCCCGTCAGCCCCAGGGCCAGGGCCGCGGCGCGACGGGCCTTCGGGTCGTGGGCGATGGCGAGCACCCGCTGGAGCGTGCCCTCGGTGTACCGCTCGCGCACGTCGGCGCGGAACGCGCGGAGCGCGTCCTGCACGCCCGCGGCCCACAGGTCTTCGTCGTCCCCGGTCCGGAACTCCGGCAACCGGTCGTACATCTCCGCCAGCAACCCGCCCACGGTCAGCCCTCCGTCACGGCCCTGTCGCTATCCTAGTGCGCGCACCAACGCGCGGACGAACGCCCCGCGCGCCCTATAACACCGGCTAGCCACGAATCGCACGCCAGGAGGGTCCACCGTGACCGCCAGCCGCTACCTGTTCACCAGCGAATCCGTTTCTATGGGCCACCCGGACAAGGTGTCCGATCAGATTTCCGACGCGGTCCTCGACTTCTGCCTCGCCGCCGACCCGATGAGCCGGGTCGCGTGCGAAACGCTTGTCACCACCGACCTCGCGGTGGTTGCCGGCGAGATCACCACGAAGGCCCCGCTCACCCGCCAGGCGGTCGACGCGCTTGTGCGCGAGGTCATCACCGAGATCGGCTACGTCGCGGACAACGACGCCGATCGCGCCGAGATCGGGTTCACCGCGGACATGTGCCAGGTGGACTGCCGCGTTCACGCCCAAAGCCCCCACATTAGCCAGGGCGTGGACACCGGCGGGGCCGGCGACCAGGGCATGATGTTCGGGTTCGCCTGCACCGAAACCACGAGCCTCATGCCGCTGCCGATCCACCTCGCCCACCGGCTGGTCGAGAAGCACGCGGACAT
>SXHE01000442.1 GCA_005773755.1 Planctomycetia bacterium | reverse complement strand
GGTAACGCTAACCAACCGGCGGGCTTACGCCGCGCCGCTCGCTGTCTACTGCCCACAAACGCTATGGCATCGTGGCCGACGCAATCTGATTACAAGGACTCGCTCCAGAACCCGGACACCGCGTTTCGCGAGCCGGACCTGAAGCTGAGCCAGGCGGAGCGCAGCCCGATGGGTGTGCCGCGCGCCCGCTCCGGTGCGTTCGCCAGCGTGTACAAGATGACCGGACCGAAGGGCGTCGTCGCGCTCAAGCTGTTCAACTTTCCCAACGACGACCGCGCCCAGCGCTACAAGGCCGTTTCCGATTACCTCGAAAAGGAGCTGGGGCCGAAGAAGCCGCCGTGCGTGGTCAAGTTCCAGTACCACATGGAGGGCATTCGCGTCGGCAAAGGCTGGTATCCGACGCTCACGATGGCCTGGGTCAAGGGCGTGTCGCTGGGCGAGTGGGTGCGCCAGACCGTCGAGAAGAAGGTGCCCGACGTCGCGGCCGTGAAGAAGATGGCGGAATCGTGGTGCGCGCTGGTGCAGCAGCTCCAGGACTTCAAGATCACGCACGGCGACCTGCAGCACGACAACGTGATGGTGGTCGCGGACGCACCGGTGTTGGTCGACTACGACGGCATGTGCGTGCCCGCGCTCGACATCGCCGACCCGAAGAAGAAGCTCGACCAACTGGAGTTCGGCAAGCCCGCGTACCAGCACCCGGCCCGCGCCGTCGAGAAGCTGAGCGGGGCGCTCGACCACTTCTCCGCGTGGATCATCCTCGTCGCCCTGCGCGCGATCGCGGCCGACCCGCAGCTCTACGTCAAGTACGTCCTCAAGACGGACAACGAGAACCTGTTGTTCACCGCCCAGGACATGCAGACGCCGGCCGCGTCGAAGATCTGGCCGGACCTGATGAAGTGCAAAGACCCCGAAGTGAGCGAGTGGGCGCGGATGCTGCGCCTGTCGCTGGACCGGCCCTTTGCCAAGATCCCGCCGTTTTCGCTCGACCCGTTCGACCGGCTCCGCAAACTGGTGTCGGTGTCGCCGCGCGACTGGCCCGCGATCGAGGCCGAGAGCAACCGGCTGACGAAGGCCGGCAAGGACGTGCCCGCGGACCTGCGGGACAAGGTGAACCCGGTCGGCGGGCTGAAGGAGCTGTGCGACGCGCCCCGCAAGGACTGGCCCGCGATCCTGTCCGAAGCCGACCGGCTCGTCGCGGGCGGCAAGAAGCTGACGCCGGACGTGGCCCGCGTGGTCGATGACGCCCGCACCCGCGTGGCCGCGCGGGACGCGGTGAAGCGTGCCAGCGGCGATCCGCGCGCGGTCGTGGCCGCGTACAAGCCGAACCTGATCGACGACTGGGCCGACGCCGCGCTCGTGTCCGGCGCGAAGGCCGCGGCCGGCCAGGTTGCCTTGCTCGACAAACTCAAGGCGGCCGTCGCTTCGCCCGGCGACGGCCGCGACCTTGTTCAGCTCTGGGAGGCGAGCGCGCCGAAGCTGGCGGGGGTCGCGGAGGCGGCCGGCTACCAGCGCGTGGCCGAAGGCTGGCGCGCCCGCGCCCGCGCCGCGACCGACTTCGTTCGCGCGTTCGAGAAGCCGGCGCAAACCGAGCGCGAACTGGCTGACGCATGGCGGGCCGTCACCGCGGCCGGGCCTCTGCACACGTCGCTGACCGACGCGCACCGCAAGCGCGGCGAGGACGCGCTCCGCTGGTCGCCCCTGTTGGAACAACTCCGCCGCGTGCCGGCCGGCGCGAGCTACGACAACGACAAGGTGGTCGTGACCGCGTGGGGCACCGGGGCCGCGCTCGCCGGCTGTCGCGCGGCGACCGAGTTCGCCACCCGCGCGGGCGAGGCCGCCGCGCGCATCGCGCTGGTGAACGAGCTGGAGCGCGCGATCAAGGTCGCCGAGGCCGGCGGACCGGAAGACGCCGTCGTCGCCGCCGCCACCAAGCTGCCGCCGGTGTACAGCCACCCGTTCGCGACCCGCGTGGGCGAAGGGTCCGAAGCGATCAAGTTGATGGGCGACATCCAGAAGGCGCTCGCCCACGAGCACCCGTCGGACCGGAAGGTGGCGACCGCCTACGACCGACTCAAGGCCAAGAACCCGAAGCTCGCGAAGCGGCTGGAGAAGGTGAACCCGAAGCTGTTCGCCGAGGCCGAGGCGTGTGCCGTGCGCCGCAAACTGCTCGACCAGTTCGCCCGGATTGATAAGGACGAGCTGAGTGCGGACAAGCAGGACGAGAAGTGGCTCGCGCTGTGGGGGAAGCACGGGAAACTGATCGCGGAGCGCCGCGACCGCGAGGAGCTGCGCAACCGGCTCACGCTCGCCCGCGACCGGCAGGACAAGTGGAGCAAGCTGCTGGCGGCGCTGGCCGCGCGGGACATGTTCACCCTGCGCAAGCGGCACCTCGCCTACGCCGAGTTGCTCGCCGGCTACCCGCCGCTGGTCGAGCGCGCGGGCGAGATCCAGGCGCTGCTGTCGAAGGCGGGTCGCGTGATCGGCGTGCAGGAGAAGTTCACCACCGGCGGCAACCTGGGCGCGGACGACCTGAAGTTCCTGCGCGAGAACCACGAGGCGTTCGGCCCGGAGATGAAGCGCGAGATCGAGAAGCAGGTGCGCGGCCGACTGGCGACCGACGCGCGGCTGGTCGCCGCGTACCCGGCGTACCAGCTCACCGGTAGCCGCGGCGGGTTGGTGAAGGCGTGCTGGGCCTGGGGCGGGCACGGCCTCATCAGCTACTGCGTGGTGGGCGTCGACGCGCGCCGGTTCCTCAACGATCCGACCGAGGCCGACCCGTACTCGCGCTTGAAGTGCATGGCCGAGAACCACCAGCGCGAGGGCGGCGGCATCACGGTCGTACCGCCCGCGGGTGCGGCCCAGGCGTATGTGACGATCTGGCCCGTGGTGGAGCTGGGCTGGACGACCGTGTTCGGCCCGCCGCTGACGGTCGGGCCTGTTCCTGTGGGTAGTAATGGGAAGCAGTGGTAGTGGCGCTTACTGATTCGCAAGTTGTTGAGGTTGTGCTCTGGTGAACTCGTGTGCTGATGGAGTGAGGGTGGAGGTGGTTGCCCCTCACCCGCCGCTCGCAAAGCCGAGCGGCGACCTCTCCCCGCAAAGCCGGGGCGAGG
>SXHE01000441.1 GCA_005773755.1 Planctomycetia bacterium | reverse complement strand
CTCCGACGCCGACGAACACCGGCAGGTCGGCGAAGGCCTTCGCGTCGCGCACGGTGCCGCCCCCGCCCAGCGCGGCCAGCGCCGCGAACCGGCCGGGGTTCTTCTGCACCAGATCGACCGACTGCATCGCGCCCATCGAGTGCCCGACGATGAACACCCGCTTCGGGTCGATGGGGTAGCGCTTCGCGAGCTGTTCGAGCAGCGCCGGCACGGGCGGCGGCCCTCCCAGGCCCAGGCCGCCGCGCGGGGCGACCAACAGCCACCCGCGGTCGCGGCACTCCTTCACGATGCGGCCCGCGCCGTAGCCCTCGAAGAACAGGTTCTCCGAACCGCCCATGCCGTGCAGCGCGACCACAACCGGCACCGGCTTGTTCGCGTCCAGCCCGCGCGGGACGTACACCCGCGCCGCGGTCGCGCCCTTCGCGCTCGTGGGCACACTGAGCCAGAACTGCCCGACCTTGTCCGCACCGTAAGCCGGCTTGCCGTCGAGCATCTTCTCGGCGTTGGCGAGCAACTCGGCCGCGGGCAGGTCCGTTTCCGGCACGGTGCCGCTGGTCAGGTCCGCGAGCAACTCGGCCCGGTCGCGCGCGGTCGCCTTCTCGATGGTATCGACCTTCTCGAACGCCACGGTCGCCTTCTTCATCGCCTCGAGTCGCGCGTCCAGGTCCGCGACCTGCGAGATGCCGATCGTGCAGTGCCGCAATTCCTTGCCGGCTTCCACCATGAAGTAGAGCTTGCGGTCGAGGCCCTTGAAGTCGCCGAGCGGCGGCAGCGGCACCCTCACCGTGTGCGGGAACTTCTGTGGCTTGATCGTGGTGATCTGCTTGTCGGTGAACCAGAGCTGCACTTCGAGCGACTTGGGCACGTCGCCCTTCACCGTGTAAAGCTGTTTGATGGTGACGGTCAGCTCCTTCACCTTGCCGTCCACGACGCGCGTTTCGGGCACCGCGTACAGGCTCCAGGCCCACTGCCGCGTGGTGCCGGGTTCTTCGTCGGTGAGCAGCGCGAAGCCGGCGCGGTCGAGGCCGCGCCCGGCCTCGCCGAACTGGAACGCGAAGAACTGCTGCGTGAGCTTCTCGACGTGCGGCAGCGCCCGCTTGCGCGGGGCCTCGTTCTCCTGTTTCTCCCAGGCGGCCTCGAACCGCTTGAGCCGCTGGCCCAATTCGTACCGCAGCGCGGGCATCTCCGCCGCGGCCGGCGGCTGGGCGCGGGCGGTGCCGGCGAGCAGCATGGCGAGAGCTACGGCACTGAGGAAACGCATGGGAACTCCTTGAGGCCGCTTGCGGCTTCGCGGCGCGCACTTCGGCTTGCGTCGCCCCCAGTGCAAAAGTTACAACTTGTGCTCCGCCAGGATAGGCAAAGGAAAGGAATCCGCCATGATGCGTCACCTGTGTGTCACCGCGCTGTTCGCGCTGGTGCTGATCCCGGATTGGGCGTCGGCGTGCTGGCCGCGGCGCGGCGGCCCGGTTTTCGCGCGAACCTACTACGCGCCCGTCTACCAGCGGCCGATCTACTACGCGGCGCAGCCGGCGTACTGCCAGCCGGTGTACGTGTACCCCGCGGTGCCGGCCCCAATGCAACCGCCGCGCGTCGAGCAACCGAAGGGCAAGGCCGGCAGCGAACGGACCGCCCCGGCGCGACCCATGATTGCGAAGCCCACGCCCGCGCCGGCCGAGGTCGAACCGGTGCGGCCCGTCGGCGGCACCGAGACCCCAAAGCCGCAACCGGCTCCCGAACCGCGGCCGAAGCCGCCGGCCGTCGAGGACAAGTTCCCGCCCATCGAACTGCCGAAGCCGGGTGGAACGGACGCGAAACTTCCGCCCATCGAACTGCCCAAGATCGACGCGCCGAAGATTCCACCGCTGGAACTGCCGAAGGTCGACGTCGATCCGAAGCTGCCGCCGCTGACGCTGCCCGGTGCCGGCGACCCAGCGATCCCGGTTCCCGCGCCCGCCCCGGACCTGATCCCCGCGCCGGCGATTCCCGTCCCCAAGAACGACGCGCTGCCGCCGCTGACGCTGCCGCCGGACTCGCCCGTCGTGCCGGTTGTTCCGCCGCCGAAGGTGGTCGAGTCGAAGTCCAGCCCGCTGAACGCGGTCCCGCGCGAGTTGAAGGTGAGCGTTTTCCCCGCGGCCGGCACCGGCGCGGCGCAAGGGCTTCGCAAGATTGGGTTCTACAACCACACCAACCGAGACCTCGCGCTGACCATTGAGGGCAAGCGGGTTACGCTGCCGGCGCTGTCGTACCTGCACGCGCAACTGCCGGCGACGTTCACCTGGACGTGCGGCGACAAACCGGCCGCGACCGAGAGCGTGCCCGCCGACGCCGCGGGCCTGGACGTGCTGATTCGAGAGTAGTCCGAATGTAGTCCGCCGTTCCGCGCCGTCACACGAGCGCGGGCGGCTTGAGCAACTCGGCCCGGCGCTCGGCCGGCAGTTGGCGGAACGCCAGCGCCAGCGCGTCCTCGCACTCGCGCCGGGTGCGCACCGCCCGCGCGTCGGCCGTGAACACCGGCCAGAACAGGTCACTTCGCCCGTCCTCGGGCAACAGCGCGAACCAGTCGCGCGCGAGGTTGTTGTGGAAGTCGGACGAGCCGCAGTGCCACCACCAGGCGTCGCGGTCGCGGTTCCGCCCTTGCAGCGGTCGGCGCTTCTGCCGCGCGATCGCCAGGTAGCCCTCGGCCCGCGGGTCGCCGTGATCGTCGAGCCACTCCGCGAACAACTGCCGCATCCACCAGTCTTCGGGGTTCGTGTCGAGCGCGCGCTGAAAGTCTTCTTCTTCGGTCACGAGCGGTACTCCCTTCGGTTGTTTGAGCTTAGCAGCGCCGCGCCCGCGCCAACAGTCCGCGCGTGACCGCTTCCGTCGCGCGCGGATCGCGGGTATCATCGCGGCTTCCTCTTCCCACGGAGTCCTTGCCATGCTCGACCGTCGTTCGTTCCTCGCCGCCAGCGCCGCGGCCCCGCTCGTGTACTCGCGCGCGTCCGCCTTCCCCGCCAACGAGAAACTCGCCGTCGGCGTCATCGGCGTCGGCACGATGGGCCGCGGGCACCTGGGCGGAATGCTCGGCCGCACCGAGGTCGAAGTCGTCGCCGTGTGCGACGTGGTGAAAGAGCGCATCGACAGCGCGGAAGAGACCGTGAAGAAGCGGTACGCGGACCGCATCAAGTCCGGCGACTATAAGGGCGTGAAAACGTACACCGACTTCCGCGAGCTGCTCGCGCACAAGGGTCTGGACGCGGTCGTGATCGCCACGCCGGACCACTGGCACCACATCCCGGTCGTGCTCGCGGCCCGCGCGGGCAAACACATCTACTGCGAGAAGCCGCTAACGCACAACATCGCGGAGGGCCGGCAGATCGTGGACGAGGTGAAGAAGGCGAAGATCATCTTCCAGACCGGGAGCCAGCAGCGGAGCGAGTTCGGTGGGCACTTCCGCAGGGCGGTCGAGTACGTGTGGAACGGCCGCATCGGGAAGCTGAAGACCGTGCGCATCGGCGTCGGCGCTCCGAACCGGCCGTGCGACCTCAAGGGCGAGGAGAAACCCGCCGGCACCGACTGGGATAGGTGGCTGGGGCCAGCGCCCGAGCGCGAGTACAGCTCCGTGCTGTGCCCGAAGGGGGTTCACGGCCACTTCCCCGCGTGGCGCAACTACCAGGAGTACGCCGGCGGGCAACTGGCCGACATGGGCGCGCACCACTTCGACATCGCGCAGTGGGCGATGGGCATGGACAACAGCGGCCCGGTCGAGATCGTCCCGCCGGAGCCGAAGAGCGACCGCGGGCTGAAGTTCGTCTACGCCAGCGGCGTCGTGATGTACCACAACGTGTTCGAGAAGGGTCAGGACGGCAAGGAGATCAAGGCCGACTGCGTCTTCGAGGGCACCGAGGGGACGATACTCGTCAGCCGCGGCGGAATCAGCAGCCTGCCGGACAAGATTCTGAAGGAGCCGATCGGCGAGAAGGAAAAGCGCGTGTACCCCAGCACCAGCCACCACAGGAACTGGCTGGACTGCATCAAGAGCGGCAAGGAGACGATCTGCCCGGCGGAAGTGGGCCACCGCTCGGCGACGATCTGCCACCTGGGGAACATCGGCTACCGGTTGGGCAAGAAGCTGACGTGGGACGCGACGAAGGAAGTGTTCACCGACGCCGCGGCCAACAAGGAGCTGACCCGCGAGCCGCGCGCCAAGTGGAAGCTGTGACCTTTTCTGTAGCCGGCCTCAGTGAGGCCGGTTTGCGAAGGCGGTTCCAGCGAGCGGCGCGGTGTCAGCCCGCCG
>SXHE01000440.1 GCA_005773755.1 Planctomycetia bacterium | reverse complement strand
GGTCCACGCGTGGCATGAGCCGGTCCTTGAGGCTCTTGAAGTTGTTCGTGTGCGTGTCCCAGCCGCCGTCGGTCACGGTGACGAACTGCACCCCCGATTCGATCAACCGCCGCGCGAGCAGGCACCCTTGCCCCAGGGAATTCTTGCCGAACCGCTCGCGGGTCTTGTCCGTTTCTTGCGACAGGTCGAAGGCCTTCTTTGCCGCCGGGCCGGTGATGATGCCGTGGGCCTTCTCGTAGAACTCGTCGCGGGCCTTCACCACGCCCGGCGCTTCCACGGTCTTCTGGTAGTTCTCCAGGTCCGCGAGCATGGTGTAGCGGCGCTCGAGGCGGATGCGCTCCGCGTCGTTGGTCACGGCGAGGTCGCGGACCTTGAACGCCGGCGAGGAGGGATCGTCCGGCACCTCGAACGGGTTGAACGAGTCGCCGAGGAACCCGGCGACGCCGCCGTTGAAGCGGCGGTCGATGTTGCGACCGAGCTGCACGAAGGGCAACATGCCGCCGACGTAGCCGCGCTCCTTCGCCACGACCGAGCCGAAGCACGGGAACGGCAGCGAGGCGTTGAACTTGTGCCCGCTCATCATCAGGTGGTCGGCGACGCCGTGCGACCCGTTCTTCGGGTCGTGGCCGCGAATGATGGCGAGCTTGTCCGTTTGCTGCGCCAGCATCGGCACGACTTCGGCGAACCGCACGCCGGGGAGCGTGGTGGGCACGGTGCCGAACTCGCCGCGGATCTCGGCCGGCGCGTCGGGCTTCGGGTCGAAGGTGTCGATGTGGCTCGGCCCGCCCTGCATCCACAGGAGGATACAGCGCTTAGCTTTGGCCTTCGCCGCGGGCGCTTCGGCCTTCGCACGCAGGAACTGGGGCAGCCCCAGGCCGAACGCCGCGAGTCCGCCGAGGCGAACGAACGTCCGCCGCGACACGCCGGAGCAATCGGAACCGACGCCGGTTTGCAGATCGAGCATTGGCAGGCACCCTTGTGCTGGGTGTGGCAGGTGGCAGGAGCGCAGGCGGGAATGGGGAACACCCCAATACTCAAAAGAATCGGCTAATCGGGGCCGGGTGTCAACCGAAATCCGCCCCGCCCGCGAGTTGCGCGCGGCCCGCGGCGGCTGCTTGTACCGGCGCACACGCGCGGGTACAGTGTTCACACCGGGAGAGCTTCCTCGCCCGCGTTCCCCACCGGAGATCCGCCATGCGCTTCGTGCCCGCTCTGCTCGTCGTCGCCGCGCTCGCGGCCCCGGCCGCCGCACAAGACCCGGTCGCGCTCAAGTGGAGCCTGAAGGAAGGCGACCTGTTCTACACCAACAACCGCGCCGACATGGACATGAGCATGTCCGTGCTCGGCCAGGACGTGACCATCAAGATGAAGATGACCGCAGTGCAGCGGTACAAGATTCTGTCAGCCAAGCCGGGCGCGACGAAGGTGGAGCTGACCATGCTCACCATGAAGATGGAGGCCGAAGGGCTGCCCCCCGGCGCGGGCGGGCTGGGCGACATCGGCGACCGCGTGAAGGGCGCGACCGTGACCGCCACGCTCAACGACGAACTCGAAGTTACGAAGGTCGAGGGCTACGAGAAGTTCATCGACAAGTTGGCCGGCGACAACGCGGAGGAGCGCAAGCAGATGAAGGCGCAGTTCTCCGAGACCGCGGTGGGGCAGATGGTGTCGCAGGTGTTCTCGTTCGCGCCGCCGAAGCCGGTGAAGGTCGGCGACACCTGGAACCGCAGCGACAAGGTGCCGACCGGCGGGTTCGGCGACGCGACCGTGAAGCAGAAGTTCAAACTCGACTCGGTGACGGACGGCGTCGCGAAGCTGGGGCTGGAAGGCGACATGGCGTTCAAGCCCGGCGACGGGGCGTTCCCCGGACTGCCGCCGGGCGTGAAGGTCACCAAGTTCGACCTGAAGGCCGACAAGATCACCGGCACCGTGCTGTTCGACACGAAGACCGGCCGGCTCAAGGAGACCAAGCAGAACATGAGCTTCAACGGCACGATCGCGATGTCGGCCAACGGCATGGACCTGGAGATGAAGATGAAGATCAAAGCCGTCCAGACCGCGACCGTGACCGACAAGAACCCGACGAAGGACTGAGCGCACCGACCATCATGCGCGCGACCGTGGCCGGGAATGGGACAGCCCTTTCCCGGCCGCGGTCGCGTTTTCGTGCACTTAATCGCGCCGCCACAGGCGCTGGATGCGCTCTTGCGAGCGGCGGGTGATGCCCGGCGTGTAGTTCGGCCGCGCGGGGGCCGCCGAGGGGCGGATGAAGAACGCCTTGATCCGCGCGGAAATCTGGTCGAGCGAATCGGGCGGCGCGAGTTGTTCGCCGTTCGGCCCGACCAGCGGAGCGACCACGCTGCGCGGGTCGAGCGTCGTTCCCTTGAACGAGTCGAACGGGCGCGACGGGTCGTACGGGCGCTGGAGCGCGTTGGCGGTGATGTTCTGGCCGGCCTGGGGCGCGGCCGACGGCTGCGGCTGGCCCACGGGCATCACCTGCCCGCGATAGCCGCCGACCACCTGACCGCCGGCCAGCGTGGTGGACCCGGCCGACGGGTCGGCGGTACGGAACTGCGCCCCGGCGTCGTGCGTCAGCAAGATGGCGCACGCGACCCCGGCCGCGAGCAGGAATCGCCGCATGGTAGCTCCCCCGATGTTCCCACGGAATGGGGGCCGGTATGCCGTGACCCGCGCCGCGCGTCAAGCAGATTCCGCGCGGCCCGCGCGCTCACCGTGTCGAAGATTCGCACCATTCGTTTGACATCGCGCCTGCGGTGTGGGATTCTCAGTGATTAGTGTGGGCCGCGTGCGTCGCCCGCACGATACTTGAACAGGGTGTTTTCGCGGTCTGGGCGGTTCGCTCTCCCGGTCATACCATCTCCCACCGGGCGCGAACGAAGGCTCAGTCCGCGCACCGAGCGCTACCGTCACTTCAGGGTGTCTGGAATGCCCGAAGCTCCCCTCACCGGCGACGCGGTCCTGGCGCTGGTGCGCCGCGCCGAGATCGCCGACGACGACGTGCTCGCCGGGTTCGTGTCGCGGTCCGGGCCGGTGCCGCCCACCGCGTCCGACACGGCCACGCGGCTCGTTCAGGCCGGCATCCTCACGCCGTTCCAGGCCCGGCTCATCCTCCAGGGCAAGCACAAGGGCTTCAAGCTCGGGCCGTACCGCATCCTGAATCAGATCGGGGCCGGCGGCATGGGGCAGGTGTTCCTCGCCGAACACGTCACCATGCGCCGCCGCATCGCGCTCAAGGTGCTGCCGCCGAAGCAGGCCGCGGACCCCGCGAGCGTCGAGCGGTTCTACGCCGAGGCCCGCGCCGCCGCCGCGCTCGACCACCCGAACGTCGTTCACGCCTACGACGTCTCGTGTGACAAGGGCACGCACTTCCTTGTGCTCGAATACATCGAGGGCGATACACTCGACCGCGCGCTCGCGAACAGCGGCCGGTTGCCGGTGGGCGAAGCGGTCAGCTACGCGGTGCAGGCCGCGGCCGGGTTGCAGCACGCGCACGACAAGGGCGTCGCCCACCGCGACATCAAGCCCGCGAACCTGCTCGTCGGCCGCGACGGGATCGTCAAGATTCTCGACCTGGGGCTGGCACAGTTCTTCGAGGACTCCGGCACGAAACTGGCCCGCAGCAGTTCCGCATCCGGAGTCGCGATGGGCACGACCGACTACGTCGCCCCAGAGCAACTGCTCGGCGGCGAGACCGATCACCGGTCCGACATCTACAACCTGGGCGCGACGCTGTACCACCTGCTCACCGGTCAGCCGCCGTTCGTCGGCACCACGGCGGCGAAGATGGTGGCGCACAACCTGTCCGCCGCGACACCGGCGCACGAGGTGTGCGAGGACGTGCCCGAAGCGCTGTCCGAGATCGTCGGGGCGATGCTGTCGAAAGACCCGGCCGACCGCTACCAGACGGCGGCGGAAGTGGTGCAAGCGCTGATGCCCTTCGTGAGCACGCCGGACCGCGCCGGGCGGCGGTCGGGCAAGCTCCCCCCGCTGGCGGCGGCGGCCGTGGCCGAGAGCACCGCGAGCCTGGACACGCGCCCCATCGTCGCGGCCGTGGAAGCGGCCCGCGAGCTACAGAAGTGGAAGCGCCGCGCGCTGGCCGGACTGGTCGGGACGCTGGCGTTCGGCGCGGCGGCCGCGGCGCTCGCCGTCGTCGCCGTGACCCGCTGACCGGCCGACAACTCCCGGCGCGCCTGCGCCACTTGCTGAAAATATTTCCACTACTTCCCTCGACAACCCGCGCGCCCACGTTATACTGCCATTAGGTTCACTATCCGCGCGGGGGCCGGGCCGTGTCCTCATTTCACCCAACTCGGATCGCTCACACCGGCCGCGTGTCCGCTACTGAGCTTTTGTGCAACACTTTTGCGAAACTACCAATTCGCCCACGGGCGCGATCTCGGGTACTGAGGATTTGTGCAACACTTTTGCGAAACTACCAATTCACCCGGTGGGGAGCCGGAAGGGACGGTGTGACATGAGCTGGGAAGTGCGTGGCGGCAAGCGGTGCTACTACCGCGCGAAGCGCGTCAACGGCCGCGTCGTGAAGGAGTACTGCGGCACCGGCCCGGAAGCTGAGGCCGCGGCGAAGGCCGACGCGGATGCGTCGCGCGCCGCGTTCGCGGCCCGGTACAAGGTCGCACAGCAACTGCACGAGTTCAAGCAGTTCGTCGCGGAGATACACAGGCTCGACGACCTGATGGCCGCTGAAATCGCGCGCCACATGGTGGCACTGGGCTACCACAAGTACCGCGGCGTCTGGCGATTGAAGCGCAAGCCGAAGGAGGCGAAGGAGGCTGACGCGCCGGGCGGGGCGTGTTAGGTTACCTGTGCCGGTATGACCCCGCTCGGAACGCGGTTCGACTTTGGAGGCTGGGGCGCGTGAACCGAAAGTACCGCTGGCTCGCGCCGGTCGCGTTCGTGACGATCATTCTCGGCTCGATGGTCGCGTGGCCGTGGTACCGCGACCGGCCGGCCCGCGCCGCGGCGGACGCGCTCATCGCCGATCTGGAGGAACACGGCGGGCAACTCGAACGGCAGGTCAAGGCGTTCCCGCCGGTTTCGGACCGGCCGACGAACGCGGAGCTGATGCGCCAACTCAGTGTGCTGAGCGCCGAGATGGGCGAAGCCACCAAGCGGAGCCGCGAGTTGGCCGACCGGACGCGCGAGGTGCTGCCGCAAGCGCCAGAGGGCAAGCGCGAAGAGTTGAGCCAAGCGCTGGAACGGTACACGGCCCGAATCGGCCCGGCCGTGGACGCCTACACGATCCGCAGCGAGTTACTCCGCGGCAAACTGAAAACGCTGATCGAAAGCGGCAGGCCCGAGCGGTGAGATGATTCAAGGGGCGGGCAAATGAGGCGGCACACGCCGGTAGCTGAGGTGGACGCGAATCGGCATTCCGTGATGCCGGACTCGGAGCGGTACACCATCGACCGGTACGTTTACGACGCCGATTACGCGAAGGGCGAGAGTACCGTTACGCTCACGATGGTTCACCGCGAGAGCGACGAGCGCCGGTGAACCATGTTCCGTGGCGTGACACTCCACGAGCCACTTACGAACGTCTCGGCCATCTACATCATGGACACGAGCTACCGCGGGTGGGAAGAACGAGTTCGAGTTGAGGTGGGCGAGTTATACGAGGAAGGCGGCGTGTACTTCCTCGCCGAGTCGGTCGAGGAAGCGGACGCTTGAATTTGCCCGCTCCCTCGCGGTCGCGGCTCGCCATCGCACATCACACATCACCCATCACCCCGCGCGGCGGGAGCGCTCTTCTTCGTACTTGTGTAGCTTGTTGTAGAGCGTTTTCAGGCTGATCCCCAACTCGTCGCTGGTCTTCTGCTTGTTCATCCCGTTCTTCGCGTAGACGTGGAGGATGTACTCCATTTCCACGTCGGCCAGCGACTTGGTCGGGCCGTTCGGGTCGGACGCCATCGGCGCGGCGCTCGCGGGGAACGGGAGCGTGGTCAGCGGCGCGCTCCCGTAGGAGGCGGGCACCGGCGAGGTTTGAGAGTGAACCGGGAACGCCATCGGGATCGTCGCGACGGGCTTCGGCGACACCATATCGCGGGGCAGGTAGTCCGACGTGATCGGCTGC
>SXHE01000439.1 GCA_005773755.1 Planctomycetia bacterium | reverse complement strand
TTCAACTGCCTCTTCTCTGCGTCATCCGCGGGCCATTCGTTTACCCCGCGCGGTTGAGCGCGCGTAACCGGTCGCCGACTTGCTGCAAGATTTGGTGAGCGATCTGGTTGGGGTTGTAGCCGGCGGTCAGGTACACGATGGGCTTGCCGTACTTGTCGCAGTAGTCCTTCACGTCGCCGTAGCTGTGGCTCGACCAGCGGATCGCCAGCAGCACCACCGCGACGTCGGGCCGCGCGACCGCCGGCTCGAAGTACGTGACCGACTCGTGCGGCCGGGTCGAGATCCAGTTCAGGTTGCTCAGCTTGAATGTGCGCTCGATCAGTCGCCGGCTGGTGGACCGTTCGACGCCGCCGATCAGCACCACCTCGCGCCCTTGCAGCAACTCGGTGACGGCCCGCACTTCGGCCGACGGCTCCTCCGCCGCCGGTTCGCTCTCCGGCGCGGGCCGGGTCGCGAGGAACTCGTTCACGGCCGCGAACACGCGCTCCGCGTTCACCCCCGGCTCTTGATCTTCGGGCAGTGTGTCCATGACCGGCAGCAGCAGCTCGCGCAGGTCCACGTTGCTCGCGGGCACCCCGGCCGCGACCACTTCCTCCAATAGCTCCAGCACGCGGGGCCACTCCTCCGCTGCTTTCGCCGGCTCCGCGTTCATCTTGCGCAGCTTGTGCTTGATGCTGTTCAGTCCCTTCTCGCGGGTGCGGGCCTTCGAGCGGTCGCCGGCCAGTTGCTCCTTCAAGAGGGCGATGCGGCTGAGCAGGTCCGGCCACCGGTCGGCCGCGACGCGGTCCTCGCGCTTCAGATACCGGTTGATGTAAATCTGGTACTGCCGGGCCTCTTCGCGCACGTGAACGAACAGGTGGACCTGATCGTTGTCCACGCGGCGGTGAACGTCGAGGATGCCGGACCACATCATCGACTGGGCCTCGGCCACGGCGTACAGGACGCGCTCGCGGTGGCGCTCGGCCAGCGGTTTGGGCAGCTCGCGCAGCACCGCGAGCATCTCGGCCGCTTCCGCGCCGACGGCGAACGCCCCGCCCAGGTCGTCCCACGCCTTCGGCGCTTCGACGTAGTCGCCGGGGTGAACCATCCACAGGTCGCAGTCGGGCAGCGCGTTGGCGCGGCGGATCAGGTCTTCGGGCACGGTGAAGATGTCGCCGCGCTTGCGGGCCGCGACCATCCGCGCGGCTTCGGACTTCAGTTGGCACCGGCGGGTGATGACGCCCAGATCGACGGGCGTGATGCCGCCACGGTCGTCCTCGTCCGGGTACGCGGTCGGGCGGGCGATCGGGGCCAGCGGCTTGCCGAGCGAGAAGTCGGCGGGGATGACGACCGGCGGCGAGGGCGGAAGCGGAACTGCGGGCCGGCGCGGTTCGACGACTGGCACGGGCGGTGGGGGCAGCGGCACGGGCTGGGGCTGTGCGGACACGCCCGCGGGGGCGAGTTGTTCGGTCCAGGCAGCGACGGCACGGCCGAACCCGTTCACGGCCTCGCGCAGCGGCGCGTCGGTCCGCACGTACGGCGCGAGCCGCTCGAACAGCGTGAGCAACGCTTCGGCCAGCTCGTCCGTCATGGCAACAACGGGCCCCGGTGCGCGAGTGTGGGCGGCGGATTCAGTCTAGCACCGCGCCCCAGCGATGGGCAGTGATCGCTACCGTTCTCGCGGCGCGCCAGTTACGGTGCGGTGAACTCGATGCCGCCGCGGGGCGGGGGCACTTCGCCGGGGCCGGTGTCCGGGGGCCGCGTCTCCCACGACTTTCCGGCACCCATCTGATAACCGACCAGGTACATGCGCTCGGACTCGACCGGATCGAACACCATGCTGCTGGCGCGGCCCGCGAACTCCGGCGGCAGCGCCTGGATGCGGAACTTGGACCGCGTGACCCCGCACAGCGCGTACAGCTTCATCGTGTCCGCGCGGAACAGGGCGTACAGGGTCGCGGAGACCGCGCGGACCATCGCTTCGAGGATCCGCGGCTGCTTCGCGTCGTAGTCCGGGTGGGTCTTGCCCGCGGACAGCACCCAGATCGCGGAGTCCGGCGGGAGCGGACCGACGGTGCGCACGAACACCTGTGCCAGGTTGCCCGCGTCGGCGTGCAGTTCGGTGTACCGGACCCCGTTCACGGTCACGTCGAACTCGACCGGCGGAACGAGACCGGGGATCGAGCACGCGGCCAGGATCACCTTGCGCACGAGGGCCGCCGCGTCCGGGCGACCGGAATACGCGATCGCGCCCACGTCCCACACAACCAGCTTGTGCGTGATGACATTGGATGTGGCGATGAACAGCCGCCGGCCGGACCGGTGAGCCGCGCTCAGGTCGGCGAGGAGCGCGGGGTCCACCTTGCGGGCGAGGAGTTGTTCGAGCGGGCGCGACGACATCAGCCCTTCGCCCGACAGTACGCCGCGCACCGGTCGCCAGGTGAACAGGTCGGTGCGCTTCAGGCTCAGAAACGTCTCCGACAATATCGGGTCGTACTTCGGGCCGAGGAACGCGAGCAGGGCCGTGGGCGCGCCGCTGCTGATCCCGGTGGCGACGTCGAAGGTCGGGCGCTCGCCGGTCGCGGTCCAGCCGTTCAGCACGCCGGCGGTGAACGCCGCGTACTTGCCACCGCCGGACACGCACAGCACGTTGAGCGGTTTGGCGGCCGGGTTCGGGGGCGGCGCGGGCGCGTCGCCGCCCATCGCGCGGGCCAGCCCAGAAACGGCGTCCGTCTCCGCGTCGTGATAATTGTCGCCGGTGCCGTTGCGATCGGTCCAGGGTTTAGTGGCGATCTGACCCGGCGCGGACCGATCGGGCCGGCCGGCGCAGCCGACCAGCACGGCCAGCACCAGCAGAGCCGCCAGCGCGAGCACCCGCGATCCGCGGGCGATCCCCCGTCGCCCGGTTCCGCCACACGTCATACTGCCCCCAACATCGGTGAGCCGGGGGCAATAGCGTCGGGACGCGCAGGGGTCAAGCGACAAGTCAAGGAACGGAGAACCGCGAGAGGCGAGAGGGGCATGGGCGTTCGACGGGACCGCGGTTCACGCCCCTACCAACCTTCCCCCCGTTACCACCTTCGGCCCGAGCAAGCTATTCGCGGGTGCATTCCACATGGCAGCTCTCCCCGATCAGGGCGGTGAAGTGTCGGCGGGGGCCGCTGAGACGTGCGAACCGTGGCTCTACCCCAATTGTGGGCGACGGTATACGGGAGTCAAGTAAAACGGAAGAAATAGTTGACAAAATACCAGTAGTCGCCCAAAGTGGTATTGAGGGAGTTGAATGGGACGAACATAAAGCTCACCTGCCCGGCCGCGAATACAGTGTGCGACAGATGCGCCCGGTGAGCTAACAAATCAGACGGCCGGGTCCGGTGCAACGGCGGGTTCGGCCTCTTGCGTGACGACTGGGAACACCCGACCCCAAGTGTGCGCGCAGTTGCGGCACACCCATTCTGGGTCATCCTCGAAGAACGTGCAACCTGCCAAGAATATCAGCTTCGCATCCAACGCGGCGTTCATCGCGTCCGTAAGTTCCGGCAGGCCGTAGCAGAACCTCGAGACCGTGCTGCTGCCGCATGATGGGCACCGCTGAGCGCGAATCTCGGCAAGCATTTGCTCCCAGCGTGCAGACTTCTCGGTTGCCTTCGTCGCAGCGTCTGGGGCGGCGTGCCTTTGCTGCCAAGCCGCCTCCGCACTCCGGCACATCGGGCAGAACCACGCGCCGACGGTGCGGGTCGGAAACGGGTGGCCCTGCGACCAGACCGGCGACGACGCGGCGTCGGGAAACTCGGCCGCCTTGGCGCGGATGTACCGGTCGGTGTAGTCCACCTGCCCGTCGATGACCTCGACCGTATCCGGCTGCAACTCCGCCCCGTGCAGCCAGCAGACGCGGAGCGCCACCGCAAGCTCGTCCGCGCTGACCGCGAACTCGGGGCGATGGGCGACGAACCGCCCCCACTCCTGCTCTTGCCAGTACCGTAGTCGGCCGGCTCTGCGGAGCTGCTGGACGAACTTGCGGAACCGCTCGGCCCCCAGGAAGTCGGCGAGCGCATGTCGTAACACCACCGCTTCCGCCATCCGCCTGCCTCCGGTGCCGAACTCGTGATTAGCACGTGCTGCCGGGAGCGAAAGCGGTTTGGCTACATTTGGAGTCACAACGTGGATACGGCTCTGGTGCTCCGCGACCGCACCACCTGGTTCGAGGAAATCGACGCTGCCGTCCGGATGGAGCACCACGTCTTCAGCGTGCCTGTTGAATAAATCCACGAACCGCTCGCGGTAACCCCACGACTCCCAACACGTCGGGTGGCAGAGCATGGCCTCGAAGTTGGCCATCGGCTCCCACTTGGGGAACGGTGCGCACGGCAGGCACAGGATCTGATCGCCGGGCGGGATCATGGCCCCACAGAGTCGGCACAGATACGAATGCCCCTGTGTGAAGATCGGCCAGCCGCGCCGTGACATCGTACCGCCTCTATGTGTGCCACAATCACACAACCCCATTGCTCCAGTCGAAATCGGTCGCCGCTAGCGGCGGCACCGGCACGCCTGGACTGGGCCGCAGCATGATCTCCGGGACACGGGCCAGCACCTCCGATGGTTCCCCGGAGAGAAAGCTGAACCCCTGAAATGCGGCTGGGTCGAACCGCACGACAGCGGACGGCCAATCTCCTGCCGCCGTCCGTCGCTCAACTTCGCGCAGCAGCGCGATCTCCTCGCGGTACTGGTCCCATCCCCCAGCCGGCTCGTCCCCGTGGAAGAATACCGGCGAGTTCCGCCAGTACACCAGCAAGGCGGTCCCCTGGTCGCACAACGGGCTATCCAGGACGCTTCGCCACTCGGCCACGGATTGGGCAGGATGTGACTCGGACGCCCACAGATACCATTCCTGCGGGGTGGACAAGCGTGCGAGTTGCTGACGCGCTCGCGCCTCGAAGGTGTCCGGGTTGTCGTCTTCAAGGTGTCCTTTCAGTATCCAGGCCACCCGCCGACGCAGCTCGGCCGTCAATGTCACTCCGCCACCTCCGATAGCCGAATAAGAAACTGCGGTCGGCGCTGACCACAGTGGCTCGCTGCGATTTCCAGTAAACGCGCCCTCGCTGTGGTCAGCGCCAACCGTCTCAATCGCGCCGAACGCTGGAAATCACAGGCGAACCGGCGCGTTGAGAGATTGGAGGCTTCGCCCGGATGGTACGCAGTGTCTCAGCTTGCCTTCTGTAGCCGGCCTCAGTGAGGTCGGAGCTACACGAGTCGTTCAGCACCGGGGTCAATGACCCCGGCTACAGAAAGCGAACGGGCACTATCCCGGATCGGGCGACCGGGTTACTTCGCTTCCAGGTCCACCTGAACGGCGTGCAGCACTTCCTTCGTGGCGTCGTTCTGCACGAGCGCGACCAGCTTCAGGTTGCGCAGCCCCAGCGGGCGGTCGCTGCGCGGGAACTGGCCCTCCTTCTTCGTGAAGTCGTCCAGGTACTTGGTCAGGTCGGCCCGCACCGCGTCCGGGTCGATGGTCACGCTCTGCTCGTGGGTCTTCTTGGTCAGCGCGACGCCCTTCGCCCCGCCCGGCATCGCCCGCACGACCATGTGGTGGTAGCGGATGCCGTTGCCGCCGGTGTACCGGACCCGCTCCTCGGCCAGCACGAACCGGAGCATCACCTTCTCGCCCGGCGCGTCCAGGTCGGTCACGTTCACTTTCGCGCTGAACCCGCCCTTCTCGCCCTTCGCCACGGTCAGCGCCAGCTTCACGCCGGCGGGCTTCTCGATCAGCTCCTCGATGGCCGTGCGGAACGTCTTGTAGAACTTCTCGGACGCGGTGGCCGGGCCGCCGGAGTCCGCGCCCAACTTGCCGCTGATGAACACCGTCGGCGCGCCCTCGATCTTGTCCTCGTAGTACTTGACCCGCTCCATGCCGTCGGCGCTGGTGAGCGGGTCCGGGCGCGGGACGTGGAAGTGGTACTGGAGCAGGATCACGTCGGCCGGCTTGTACGCCTTCATCAGCCCGTCGAACGCGAGGTCGACGCCGACGCACGGCGGGCACTCGGCCCCGGTGAACACCTCGACCACCGCAGTCCGGTCGGTCTTCCCCTTGCGCCCGGCGAACGGCTCGGCCTTGAACGGCGGGTTGGTCTTCGCGTACTCGGCGAAGTCGCGCAGTTCGAGCTTCGCCAGCGCCGCGACGTGGGGCTTGGCCTCGTCCGCTTTCCCGGCCTTCGTGAGCGTGCGGATCAGCGATTCGAGCACCGCCATGCGGGTCGCGGTGGTGTCGTCGTCGGTCAGCAGGCGCTCGGCGCGCTTGGCCTGCGCGACGGCGAGTTCGCCAAGCCCCTCTTGCGCGCCCAACACTTCAACGAGGCGGAGGGTGGTGTCGCGCTCCCACCGCGGGCCGTAGGTGCCGGCGGCTTTGGTGATCCGCTCGACGATCCCGCGGGCCTGGTCCGCGGGCAGCTTCTTCGCCCCGGCCTGGCCCAGCACCGCGAACGCCACGTCGAACAGTTCCGGGCCGTCCTCGATCTGCGCGAGCGCCTCCTTCGCGACCTCGAACGGGTCGCTCAGCTTGGCGAGCTTCGTGGGGTACAGGGTGGTGGGGCGGATGCGCCCGCCGACGACGGACAGCGAGCCGTTCAGCTTCTTCTTGTCCTTGCTCACGATGCCGTCGAAGGAGACGAGTTCGCGGCCCATGAAGCCGAGCGTGAACTGCACGCTGTCGCCGGCCACCTTCACCGACGTGACGGTCGGCTTCACCTTCAGCTCTTCGTTGCTGCCGAGGTACTCCGCGGTCCACTTCCCGTCTTTCTCCGCGAACGAGATGAGCATGACGACTTCTTCGCCGCGGTCCACGGGCACGGTGAGCTTCCAGTTGCCGGCGACGCCGGGCGCGGGGTCGGCGGCGCGCACCGGCGCGGGGCCGGCGGAGACGCACAGCGCCACCGCGGCGCACAGCACGGCGAGCGGACAGAAGATGCGGAGCATGATGGGTCCAAAGGGGTGTGGGAACGTGTAGCCGCGACGCGAAGCGGAGCGTTTCAGACTTGGCTACGATACACCTTCGCGATTGCTTCCGCCACTTGCAGAACGTCCGATGTTGCGCCGGACAACACCGGGTGGTGCAGCGTCACGCATCGCTCGTGCGCGGCGGCGGCGTTGGTGAGGTCGCCCGCCGCGCGATAGCGCGACGGCGACCGCCCGACGTGTAGCCCCTTGAACCCGGCATCGAAGGCCACGCCTTCGGCGCGCATCGCCTTCACGAACGCCTCGCGCGACAGGCCGAAGGCCGTGGGGTCGTACTGGAAGCCGAGCTTGTAGAAGGCCGCCCCGAGCGAAGCCGCGAGCGGCTTCAAGGCAGAAGGCAGTTGCGCCAGCAACTCCCCCACCCGCGCCGCCCTGTGTGCCGTTGCCTCGCGCAGCTTCCGCAACTGGGGGCGCAGCGCCGCGGCCTGTAGCTCGCTGAGCGGTGCCCATTGTTGCAGCCCGCGGTGCAGGTACGTCTTCGCCCGCTGGTGCGTCGCGGCGTCGTTGAACAGCAGCGCGCCGCCGCGCCCGGCGGTCAGCAGCTTCGACCCGCCGAAGCTGAGCGTGCCGACGTCGCCCCACGTCCCGGCCGGCTTGCCGAATACGGTCGCGCCCGGCGCTTGCGCCGCGTCCTCGACCACACCGACGCCGTGCTTGCGCGCGACTTCCATCACCGCGGGCATGTTGACGATGCCGCCGTGCAGGTGCGAGCAGATCACGGCTTTGGTTTGTGGAGTGATCGCGGCTTCCAGCTTCGTCTCGTCGAGTTGCCAGTTGTCCGCGCGCACGTCGATCAGCACCGGTTTGGCACTTGGAGCGGCCGTGAAGCCCGGTTTTGCGGGCGACAGGTCGCGAGTACAGATGGCGTGCAGGGTGAGGAAGCTGGATTCGTAGTCGTAGGCGGCCATGACGACTTCATCGCCCCGCCCGACGCGCAGCGCCCGCAGCGCGGCCTCCACCGCGACTGTTCCGCTTGCACAGGTCAATGCGTGCGGCACCTGGTGAAACGCGGCCAGTTCCGCTTCCAGCGCGCAGACGTGTTCGCCGTGGTACTGCCCCCACGACCCGGACGCCAGCGCCGCGGCAACGGCGGCGTGAACGTCGGGATCGGGGATCGGCCACGCGGGGGGAGTTGGCGTCATGGTCCCGCTCATCTTAGCCGGGGTCGCGACTCGCACCCGGAATCCAGAGCACGTCGCCCTTGCCGCCGTCGTTGGCGACGCGGGCCAACACGAAGAGGAAGTCGCTCAGGCGGTTCAGGTAGATCAGCGCGTGCGCGTTCACTTTCTCCGTGTGCGTGAGCGCGACGACGGCGCGTTCGGCGCGGCGGCACACGGTGCGCGCCAGATGGAGCCACGCCGCGGCCAGCGTCCCGCCCGGCAGGATGAAGCTGCGCAGCGGCTGAAGCCCCTCGTTCAACTGGTCGATGGCCCGCTCCAACCGCTCGTACTGCGCCGGGACGATGCGCAGCATCTTCTCCGCTTCCTCGTGCCCGGTCTGCGGCACGCACAGGTCGCCGCCCACGTCGAACAGGTCGTTCTGGATCACGCGCAGGAGTGCGGCTTTGGGGCAGTCCGGGCAGTTCGCGGTGACGAGGCCGAGCACGGCGTTCAGTTCGTCCACCTCGCCGTAAGCGGCAACGCGCGCCGAGTCCTTCGGCACGCGCGACCCGTCGCCGAGGCCGGTTTCGCCCGCGTCGCCCGACTTCGTGTAGATGCGATTCAGGAAGACCATAGGTTTCGCGCTTGGTGTTTGGTGTTCGGTGGTTCGCTACCTTCCCCACGCTTCCCGGTTTTTCGGGTGCGAGCCACACACAGCACAAAATACGGAACACCCAACACGAAAAACTAAACATCGCTCCCGGCAGAGACGATACATCCCGTACTCACGGATGAAGCGTCAGGAACGGAGGGCGAGAGCATGTCCTGGATTCGTCGCAAACTGTGGCTCTTTGTACTGGCGTTCCTCGCGGGCGGGGCCGGCGGTTGCAACCCGCTGGCGCTGGGCCTGTTCACGCCGGTCCCGGTTCAGCCCTGGGTGGCCGAGCGGCTGGAACAGAAGCTGAACCACAAGAACGACGGCCGCGTGCCGATCATGCCGCCGATCCGCGACGGGGTGCCCCCGCCCATCTGCGAGGACGCGCCCAGCGACGGCGAGGTGCTCCGCGCCATGCCGCGCATGCCGCGCGGTGTGCCCTACGTGTACGAGACGTTCCGCGACGACATCGTGATCGTCAAGAACCGGCTGGTGGACAAGATCGACCCGCCGCGCACGTTCCCGCTGGTCGGCCAGGCGCAGCTGCACCACTGCCACTGGGAGTGCGTGATTTATTACACCGAAACGGTCCAGTCCGACCAGCCGTTCCCGGTGTACATCAAGAAGCCGCGGGTCCAGGTCATCTACATCGACAAGGACCACCTGCACCTGTACGTCGGCCCGAACCCGGAAACCCAGCGGCAGATCACGCAAGACCTGACCCGCTATTAAGCGATAGCGAGGGAAAGCCCTCCGTCGCCGCAAGGCGACCCGCCGCACCCGGTTCCGCAAGGAGCCGGGTGCCGCGCGTTCGGTGAGCGTCAGGGTCACTTGACACCGCACCCCCATCTGGTACAAATGGGATCGCCTAAGTCGGTCAGCGTTCTGACCGACACGGGGGAACCAACGACCTCGCGCGTGCCACCGGCACCGCGGGGTCTGGGGCGCAGACCGCGACGAACCCGCGGCCAGACCACTTCCAAGGTCCAGCCCGTCAGCTAACCTCGTCGGCGTTTGGAGGGCGGATCGCACGTCTCCCGCATTTGCGGGGCGGCTCCCCCCGTCCGTTATCTCGGAACTGCCACCCGGCGCGGTCGCCAGACCGCCGTTCGGTCGGGCGGCGTTGGAGTGGCACACGATGCCTCGTCGCACGTTGGGGGAGCGCCTGCGCGCGCTCGTCTTCGGGAAGCCGCGCGATCTGACCGATCGCACGCTGTTCCACAAGGTCTCTCTGGTCGCGGTCCTGGCCTGGGTCGGCCTCGGGGCCGACGGCCTGTCGTCGTCCTGTTACGGCCCGGAAGAAACGTACAAGGCGCTGGGCACCTACCCGGCCCTGTCCGTGTTCGTCGCGCTCGGGTGCGTTCTGACCATCGCCGTGTTGTGCGCGAGCTACCGGCAGATCATCGAACTGTTCCCGAGCGGCGGTGGCGGCTACCTGGTGGCGAGCAAGCTCCTGGGCACGCGAGCCGGAGTCGTGTCGGGGTCGGCCCTGCTGGTCGATTATGTGCTGACCATCGCCATCTCAATTGCGGCCGGAGCCGACGCCCTGTTCTCGCTGGCCTCGCCCGAGTACCAGCCGTGGAAGCTGCCGTTCGCGTGCGCCGGTGTGCCGATGATGACCGCGCTCAACCTGCGCGGGGTGCGCGAGTCCGTGGTTCTGTGGGCACCGGTGTTCTTCGTGTTCGTCGCCACCCACGCGGTCGCGATCCTGATCGCGATCGGCCTGCACCTGTCCGACTTCTCCGCCGTGACCGAGCGCACCGGGCGCGAGATCGGGGTCGCCCACAGCGAACTGGGCTTACTGGGCATCCTGGTGCTGATGCTGCGGGCGTTCAGCGTCGGCGCCACGGGATCTCTGCAGTTCGACGAGACGCTCGCCGGCGTCTCCGTCGCGTTCGGCCGCTCCGTGGTCGGCATGGCCACGGCGTCGGACGGAAGCACGTCCGCGAGTGCGTTCAACGCCGCGTCCAAGGC
>SXHE01000438.1 GCA_005773755.1 Planctomycetia bacterium | reverse complement strand
CGCCATCGACGTGTCGTCCGTCCACTGGCCCGCTTGCAGCATGAACGGCCCGCCGCCGACCATGTCCGTGAGCGGCTCGAACGAACCCGGGCGCTCGAACTCCAGCGTGGTGCCGAGCGCGTCGCCGGCCGCAAGGCCGAGGAGCGCCCCGCGATAGCGGTCAAGTGTGGTCATGGGTCTTCTCCGAAGGACGGGGCGGCGGCCGTTCGAGCCGTCGCAGAAGTGCAGCGAACAACAAGCACGCGAGCAGGATCGCAACGCCACAGCAGGCACATCCGAGAACCACAGCCGTCGGATTGGAGCCTTCGCCCCAACCAGCGCGAGCACATTCCGCTGCGACCGCGACGAAGAAGCACGCAAACAGGGAGCGAACGGCGAACCACCAACGCGAGCGGTCAAGAACCGTCATGGTGTTGCTCCTGGTTGTTTCGCGCGCGGGTCCGGCGAATGTGAAGGACGATCAGAACCACGAAGCCGACCAGGAACGGGAGTGCGACACACGCAACGTACACCACGACTTCGACCGGCCCGACCGGGGCCACGTCCGCGAACATGCTGTTCGTCCTTACGGTAGCAGATCGGCCACGCGAACGGCGCTGTTGGGCGCGGCGAGCGGGGTCACGCTGTCGGTTTCGCTCAACGTCTGGTGCGTGCGGTACGCGGTCGCGCGCAGGTCGTCCGGCAACCCGGATGTGATCTGCGGGTCGCGGTAAACGTGCAGTTGGCGCGCGTTTAGGTCGAGTACCCAGTATTCGGCGATACTCGCGGTCGCGTACAGCTCCGCCTTCTCCGTCATGTCGTCGGCCAGCGTCGAACTTGCGACTTCGACAACCAGCAGGGCGGTTCGCGGGTGGTCCGTGTAGTCTTCGGGCCGTCCAGCGATCACGGCAACGTCGGGCTGCGGGGCGGAACCGGCGGCGGGCAGTGGGCCTTGTTCGTTGATCCAGGCGAGACCGGCGAACGCCGCGCCGAGTTCGCGCGCCAGCTTGGTCTTCGCGAGTTGGTGCGGCCAGTTGATCGGACTCATTTCGACGATCTCCCCGCGAATGAGTTCGACCCGGCGGCCGGCGAAGAAGCCCTGCTCGTCGAGTTTGCGAAACTGCTCCCACGTCCACTTCCACCGCGCGCGGCCGCGCGGTGGTGGAGTGGTGGTCCCCGTGGGAGCGGTTGCCGTCTCGATCATCGTTCACCTCCGACTCTCAAAATACCGTCGGTGTGGGCCGCGCACCAGTGCGGTAGCCGGCCCGCGGCAAGCTACCCGTTGCCAATCGCCCGCGGTTCGGGCACACTCTTGGTATTCCCGGCTCGCGAGCCTTTATTCTTCCTCGTTCCCCGAAGGGGTGTCGTCGTGCGTCAGCTCATTGCTCTGCTCGTGGTTCTCGGCCTGCTCGGTGGGGGCGCGTACCTGTACTTCTTCAAGCGGTCCGATACCGTGCGGATCGCGAAGGGGTACAAGGACGCGGACACACCGCAGGTCGCGGCCGACATGTTCAAGAAGGCCATCGAGGCCCGCGAGTACGAGATCGCGGCCCACTACTGCACCGACGGGGCCGCGGAGCAGTACAAGCGCGGCGCGAAGGCCGGGGCCGAACTCGGTGAGGCCATCGACAACCTGAACTACCAACTGAAGGAACACGGCCTCGCCCGCGACGAGCTCAAGTACGTGCTGTGGTCGCTCGACCCGTTCCCCAAAGACATCCAGATCACCGTTGGCAAGGAGAGCGGCGATACGGCCGAGGCCACGATTGCGTTCACGGTGCCGGCCGGCAAGGGTTGGAGCCTCAACAACGATCACTGCCAGGCGTTCGCGAAGGCGATGGTCTTCAAAGGGTCCACCGCGGTCGTGCCCCTGAAGAAAGTCAAGAACGAGTGGAAGTTCGACTTCCCCACCGACGCCGGGTTCCAGAACCGCGTCGGGCTGCTGAACGACAAGTACAAGAACTACGTCAACCCGATCAAGATCGTGACGACCGAGATCAAGAACGATCCGTCCACGAAAGAGAACGTGACGACCCGGCTGAAGACGCTGCTCGAACAGGCCGCGAAGGAGTAACGGTAGCACAGGTGCTCTCCGCCCTGTGCTACGGAAGACGGCCCCTTCGGGGCGATTGAGATCGTCATGTTACTGTCTTCGCCCGTTAGGGCCGACGTCCTTAGCACAGGTGCTCTCCGCCCTGTGCCCCACCCACCCCCTCGGAGCCACCATGATTGCGTTCCGCTTACGGCTCGCGCTCTGTGCGCTGATTGCCGCCGCGCTCGTCGGCCTGCTCGCGCCCGACACACGCGCGCAGGAGAAGAAGGGCAAGGTCGAGAAGAAGACCTACGAGTTCAAGGACGCGAAGAAGGACATGGAGTACGCACTGTTCGTGCCGGGCGGGTACGACAAGGCGAAGAAGACTCCGCTGATTATCGCGCTGCACGGACTGGGCGGGAACCCGACGCAGTTCATGAAGACGCGCAACCTGACCGCGGAAGCCGACAAGCGCGGGTACATCGTCGCGGCCCCGATGGGCTACAACGAGCGCGGCTGGTACGGCCAACCGGGGCTGAAGATCGGCGCGAAGAAGGGCGACCCCGAAGACCTGCGCGAGCTGAGCGAGAAGGACGTGATGAACGTCCTGGGGATCGTCAAGAAGGAGTACAACGTCGACCCCGACCGCGTGTACTTGATGGGCCACTCGATGGGCGGCGGGGGCACGCTGCACCTCGCCATCAAGTTCCCCGACGAGTGGGCCGCGCTCGGGCCGATCGCGCCGGCCATCTTCGCGCACAAGCCGACCGAGGCCGAGAAGATCAAGCACATCCCGGTCATCATGGTGCAGGGCGCGAAAGACTCGCTGGTGCGCCCGGAGATCGTGCGCCCGTGGGCCGACCAGATGAAGAAGCTGGAAATGACGCACGAGTACATCGAGGTGGCCGACGGGGACCACGGCAACGTGGTGGGGCCGAACGTGCCCAAGATTTACGACTTCTTCGACAAGCACAAGCGGAAGAAGAAGTAACACGAGGGGGCGAACGGCCGGCGTCAGCCGGCCGGTGTGCGCGCTCACTCAACTACTGCGGCTACGCCTCACCAGCCGGCTCACGCCGGCCGTTCGCCAAACACGAGGTTCCCATGCGCCTCTTCCTCTCCCTCCTCGCCCTCAGCGCGTGCGCCCTGCCCGCGCGCGCCGCGGACAAGATTCCCGTCGTCATCGACACCGACATCGGCTCGGACGTGGACGACGCCTTCGCTCTTGCGCTGGCGGTCGCGTCGCCGGAGATCGACCTCGTCGGCGTTACCACCGTCGGCGGCGCGGCGGACGACCGCGCGTGGCTCGTGTGCCGGTTCCTCACGCAGATCACCGGGAAGAAGAAGCCGGAGGAGTTGCCGCCGGTCGCGATTGGCGGCGCGCCGACGAAGAAGACCGAACTTGACTGGCAGATTCAATACCGGCGACACCCGGCCGCGATCTTCAACCGCACGCTCAAGCCGTCGAAGGAACCCGCGGCCGACCTGCTCGCGAAACTGGCGAAGGCGCATGAGGGCAAACTCGTTGTCGTCTGCCTCGGCCCGCTCACCAACATCGCCAAGTTCATCAAGGATCACCCGGACGAGGCCAAGAAGGTCAAGCGGTTCGTGGTGATGGGTGGCTCGATCGCCGTCGGGTACGAGGGCGCGCCGATGGCAGAGCCGGAATGGAATGTCATGTGCGACATCCCCGCGGCAAAGGCGGTGCTTTCCTCCGGGTTGCCGCTCACACTCATTCCGCTCGACGCGACCGTCACCGCGAAGGTCTCAAAGTTCATGCAGGAGAAGTTGTTTTCCGCGCGGACGATGCTCACGTATCAGGTGCAAAACCTCTATGAACTCTGGGGCTTAGAAACGCCGGTGCTGTTCGACCCGGTCGCGGTCGCGGCGGTGTTCGAGGAGAAGCACCTCACGTTCAAGGAGCTGCGGCTCGAAGTGGACGACAAGGGAATGACACTCGCGAAAGACGGCAAGGCGAACGCGCGTGTCGCCACCGCGATCAAGGCGACCGACTTCGTGACGTGGTACGTCGAGCGCGTGCGCAAGTTCGGCACGGAGACGCTACCGGAGAAGCCGAAGCACGCGACCAAGCTGATCGACCCCGGCGCGTTCCCGGCGAAGGTTCACGTCGCGGAGGACTACGACACCGACATCGAGAAGCGCGGGTGGATGTGCGGCAAGGGCGACACAAAGGACGTCCGCTCCGGCGGGGTGCGCGGCCAGCGCGCGGTGCTGACGCAAGACTTCGACGACCGCCAGGGCAACATGAAGACGATGGACCGCGCGGTGATCTTCAACCCCGTGCCCGGCCCGCCGATGGGACCGAACACGCGGCTCCGGTTCCGCTACAAGCTCACGGGCACCGACACCATTCGCGTGCAGCTCTATAGCCTCACCAACGGCTACCACCGCTATCTCTCCGTCAGCGGTCTGGAGCAGGGGAAGTGGCTCGACGGGTGCGTGGACATGACCCAGATGCGCCGGCCCGACGGCACCGGCGGCGCGCTCGCGGCCGACGAACGCATCGACGACATCCAGTTCTACATCGACCCGCGCGCGGAACTCTTGATCGACGACGTGATCCTGTACGAGGCCGCGGCAGCGGGCGAGAAGCGGGCGTTTCCGAAGCGCGTCATCTTCAGTGCGTGGTTCGACACCGGTGCGCAGGGGAAGGAGTGGCCGGGCCGGTTCCAGATCGTGAACCACGAGAAGCCGCGAACGTGGAAGTACGCGCAATCCGTGAAGGGCGACGACGACGAGCAGGTGGTTCGCGTCGGGATGCGCGGCACGCGCAAACTCGATGCGCTCACGGAACTGACCTTCAAGTACAAGCTGACCGGGGCCGACGGGGTCGCGGTGGAACTGCGCGCCGCGGGCAAGGTGGTCGCAACCCGGAAGCTGGCGCTGACCGTGGACAAGTGGGGCGACGGCAGCGTCACGTTCAAGCTGACGGGTAAGGAAGTCGCGGACGAGATCGTGTTTCGCGCCACGAAGGGCGCGGAACTGAGCGTCGATGACGTGTTGTTGTTCGTGCCCTGACCTACTGCCATCCCCTGCGGCGGAACACCCAGCCGGCGGCGAACAGCCACGCCGTCGCCAGCCCGATGGCCGCCATCAGGTGCAGCCAGTGCGAGTTGTTCTCGGTGCCGCTCAGGGCCGCGTGCAGGATGCGCGGCCCGTGGAACTCGACCGCCAAGTTTGACAGGAACGGGATGCCGTTCGTCGCGCAGATCAGCAGCACCATCGACACGGACAGCAGGTAGCACATGCCGCCGAGGAACGCGGCCCGCTGCGTCTTCGCCCACGCCGCGATGGTCATGCCGATGCCCAGGAACCCGCCGCCGACAGCGAACAGCGAGAGCCAGAAGAACAGGCTCGACAGCACCGCGGGCTTGTAGATCGCGGAGAGGGTCGCGGCCAACCCCAGCCCGAACGCCGGGTAGAACACGAACTTCGCCAGAAGCAGTTCCGTGGGCGACGCGGGTGTGAGCGCCTGCGCGAGCAACACGCCGCGCTCGCGCTCCTCGCAGTTGAGCGTCGGCAGCAGGTACACACACGAGAAATAGAGCGCGAACACCACGAGTCCGGTCGCGATGGCCGAGCGGAAGTCGAGCGGCGGCGCGGCCAACCCCTTGCGATGCACCTTCAGTTCGGGCACGGTCGCCCCGGCCTTCTCCGCCTGTGCCTTCAGGTGCGCGTGCGCTTCGAGCGTCTGCCAGTTGCTCGCGTCGAAGTCCGGGTCCGGCGGCAGCGCGGGGTTCTTCTCGCGCACCTGCGCGGCCAGCGCGCGGCGCGTCTCCTTCCAGAACCACGCCTCGTACGCGGCCATCGCTTCCGGCTGCCCGTCCGGGTGCCAGATGTGAACGTCGAGCACCGGCTCGCCCTGCTCGAACCGCGTCGTCACCTGAAT
>SXHE01000437.1 GCA_005773755.1 Planctomycetia bacterium | reverse complement strand
GACACCGGTTGTTGTTCAACAGCCACAGCCGGTTCCGGTTCCGGTCGCGCCGGTGCCCGTGGTGGTGCAAAGCGGCAACCCGTTCGCCGACTTCGAGAGCGCGACCGCCGCACCGGTAGCGCCGGCCCCCGCCGCGCCGAAGCCCGCGCCGAAGCACGACGATCTTCCCGACGACGACGAGGACGACGACCGGCCCCGCAGAAAGAAAAAGAAACGCGACCGCGAGGAGAACGACGAACGCGATGACGAACCCGAAGAAAAAGAGAAGCCGGCGCGAAGCAAGCGCGCCGTGGCGGCCCCCGGCGGCAAGAGTAACGTGCTGCTGTACATCGTGATTGGGTACGCGATCATCGTGACCGGGCTTGCCATCTACGGGCTGTTCATCAGGTCCGGCGACTCGCTCCCGCCCGGTCACCCGCTGTCCACGGTACCCGACAACTTCGGCGAGTTCAACGCGGCCGAGCGGCGGAAGGTGTCGCAGTACAAGTTCAAGGTGGACGGCGAACTGCCCGCCGAGCAGCGGGCCGGACTGGGCGGTAAGATCGAGGTGGGCGGGCTGGAGATCGAGCCGGTCGAGGTGAAGCGCCGACCACTGACGGTCATCACGGAACACGCCAGCGGGCCTCCATCAAAGTCTGGCCCCGGCAACGCGTTGGTACTCCGGATCAAGATCAAGAACACCTCGGAGTACACCCTGTTTCCGATGGACCCGGCGTTCACGCGCAAGGCCAACATCGGGGCGAAGGACGAACCGATCACGCGCCTCGTCGTGAGCAAGGACAAGGTCTTTCCTGGGGGGCAGATCAACTGGCCGACCGACCCGAACAAGATCAAGAAGCGGTACGAGTCCCAGCAGGAGAACGACTACGTCGCGCTCGCGCCCGGCGAGACGCGCGAGTACGTCGTGTTCACCGACGCGCGGCCGGAGATCGTACAGGCCGCGCAGAACGCGAAGGAGGCGATGCAGTGGCGGGTTCAGGTGCGCCGCGCCCCGGTGCTGTTTCGCGGCAAGGAAGCGCCGGTCACCGCGATCATCGGCATCGACTTCAAGGCGTCCGAAATCCTAATGCAGTGAACCTGTTCGCACCGTGTCGCGTCCCTCTGTCGCACAGGCGTGCAGACTGAGGTTCAGCACCCGGTTCATCGGGGCCGCAACAGTGTGGGTTCGACTCCCACCCCCTTCACTTCCAACCACGAAGGGGTAGCCCAACGGTAGAGGCATAACGGCTGCCCCGCAGGTTCAGATTGCCACGCCAGCATTAGCAATGTGCCGAGGTGTTCACTCGACCGACCGGCGACGTTAGACGTCAACCCTGAGGTTGTGGGCTCATATCCCACCCCCCGCGCTTCGCCCAACTGTGGAGCGGCCGTGAAGCAGGCTTTGCTGCGACAGGCCGCGAGTTCCGATGCGGGGGTAGCTCAACGGTAGAGCGCAGGGCTAACAGCTTGAACGCCGGGCGACCGGAGACCGTGAACGCTCCCTGAGACGGCACCCCGAAACCGGAAGGTTTTGGCCATTGGCCCCGGCGGGAAGGCAACTCCCGCCGGGGCTTCGTTTTTGCGCGCGGTGAACCGCCCGGCCCGTTCCGCTATCCTGTCCGATATGAACGACCGCGAGTTCGCGCTGGACGTGGTTCGCAAGCTCCAGGGGGCCGGGTACACCGCGCTCTGGGCCGGCGGGTGCGTGCGCGACGAGTTGCTCGGCCTGAAGCCGCAAGACTACGACGTGGCGACCTCCGCACGGCCGGAACAACTGCGCCCGCTGTTCAAGCACCGGAACGAGATCGGCGCGCACTTCGGCGTGGTGCAGGTGATCGGGCCGAAGGGCGACGACCGCGAGTGGCTCACCGTCGAGGTCGCCACGTTCCGCTCGGACGGGGCGTACATCGACGGTCGGCGGCCGGAGAGCGTGATGTTCTCGTCGCCCGAACTCGACGCGCAGCGCCGCGACTTCACCATCAACGGGATGTTCTTCGACCCGCTCAAGGGCGAGCTGATCGACTTCGTCGGCGGTCGCGCGGACCTGAGCGCGAAGGTGCTCCGCGCGATCGGCGACGCCGCGGCACGCTTTGCCGAAGACAAGCTCCGCATCGTGCGCGCGGCGCGAATGGCGACACGATTCGACCTCGCCATCGACCCCGCGACCCACGCCGCGGCCCGGCGCATGGCCCCGGAGATTCGTGTGGTGTCGGCGGAGCGCATCGCGGAGGAACTGCGAAAGCTGCTCGTTCACCCCAACCGCGCGCGCGGCGCGGCGCTGTTGCGCGAACTGGGGCTGGCGGAGGCGATCTTCCCGGAGTTGGGAGGGGACGAATGGGCGCGCGGCGCGAAGGCGGTCGAAGCGCTCGCGAAGCCGCAAGCGGCTTCGTTCCCGCTTGCTCTGGCGGCGCTGCTGCACCCGCTGCACCCTCACAAGGCGTTCGGCGCGGTCAACGCCGCTATGCGACTGAAGTTGTCGAACGCGGAGACCGAACGGGTCGCGTTCCTCGTCGGGATGCAAACCGCTCTTCTGCCCGCCGAGTCGATGCGCGCGAGCAAGTTGAAGCCGCTGCTGGTTCACCCCGGTATCGGGGAACTGCTGGCGCTGCACCGGGCGCTCGCGGTCGCGACCGGTGTGAGTGCCGCGCACGTCGAGTTCTGCGAAACGGTGATTCGCGATACGCCACCGGAGGTGTTGGACCCGCCACCGGTGCTGACCGGCGCGGACCTGATCGCGATGGGTCTGAAGCCCGGCCCGGCGTTCAAGCCCGTGCTCGACGCCGTGCGGGAGGCACAACTTGAGGGCCGCGCGGCGACAAAGGAACAGGCTCTTGCACTGACGCGGGAGCTGCTGAGGGAAACTTGAGGTCGGTTCACGCGGCCTTGCGCGTCGATCCCGGCTTCGGGGTGAGGTTCGCGCTCGCCGGCACCGGCTTCGGGCCGAAGAGGACGTGCCGCCACCAGAACGCAAGAAGCGTTCGCGCCGTCTTCGGAATCTCCCAGATCGAAACCTTGCTCTCCCCGCCGATCCGCGGGCGGTGTGTCACCGGCAGCTCGGTGATCGGCAGTCCCAACTGCCGCGCGCGGGTCAGCATCTCCGTGTTGACGAAAAACCCGCGGCTCTGAGGCAACAGTTGCCCGACCGTGTTGCGGCGGAACACTTTGAGCGCACAGTCCGCGTCGCGGACGCGCGTCCCGAGCATGGCGCGGGCCAGCAAGTTGTACCCGCGCGAATAGAAGCGCCGGAGCCACGGGTCTTTGCGGTCCGCGCGGTAGCCGACCGCGATCGGGAACTCGTGCGTTAGTGCCGCGAGTCGGCCCAGGTCGGCCAGGTCGAACTGACAGTCGGCATCGGTGAACGCGACCAGGTCGTATCGTGCGGCCTCGAATCCTGTACGGAGCGCAGCACCGTAGCCGCGGTTCGGGTCGTGGCACAGCAGTCGTGTGTGCGGGCTGAACGGGAGCAGTTCGGTGACGCGCGCCGCGGTGGCATCGGTGCTGCCGTCGTCGACGACGAGTACCTCGAAGTCGGTGAACTGGCGCGCCAGCGCGGACTCTGCTTCGGCGATCGCGCGGTCGATGACGGCCGCTTCGTTGTAGGCCGGGATCACGAGGCTCAGCTTCAACCCGCTCATACCGTCGCCTTCCGTGGTGTGTCGCTCGTCGCGCTAGTGCGGCGGAAGCCCGTGGGTGATTTGTGCCCGGTACGGCGTGCCGTAGTCGCCGGCGAGCGGCCGCTGGTTCTGGTGAACGTAGCCCAGGAAGCTCGCGGAGACGGCGAACTGTAGCAGGCACATCGCCAAGAGTAAAGTGCGCCCGCGGGCGCGCTCCCCCTCGGTCACGGCGGACCGGGTCGGGCCGAGCGCGACGAGGGCGAGCCACAGGTACATCAGCGGGAACGTCAGGTTCATGTAGTGCCGGTGGATCGGAAGCCCGGTGAGCGTGAACGCGATCCCGAACCCGAAGCACCCCGCGGCGACCGCGAGGGTGGTGCGGTTCGTGCGCCCCGTCTCGTTGGCGCGAGCCGCGCCCCGGCGGGCCCGGCGGGCCCGGGCGATCCAGTGCCCGCCGATGGCGAGGCCCGTTCCGATCATCAGGACGTGCAGCGCACCGACCCCGTAGCTCGGCACGCCGCCGAACACCGGCTGTCGCAGGAAGTCCCAGAAGTCCGCGCCCAGCGTGTAGTGCAAACTGAGCCCGTTCGCTTCGGTCACCCAGTTGATCCAGAACCGGCCGGTGAACAGGTTCCCGATTTTGCGCTGCGAGATCGGGTTCTGGCCCGTTGCTTCCAGCGCGTACAGGAGCCACGGCACGAGCGTGAGTGTGGCGACCGCGCACCCGGCGGCCCAGTACCACCAGCGCGTGCCCTTCCGGTCGAACGCGAACGTCCACGCGGCGAACCCGAGCGCGAGAAAGAGCGCGCCGGGGTGGAGCTGACCGACCAGTACGCTGAGCAGCCCCCAGCAGAACGCCCCGGCGCGGCGGTCGCGGTGCCACCAGGCGATCAGGGCGAGCATCGTGAACGGGGGCACTACCGATGGCGGCCAGATCTTCCGGTGAAACACCACCGCGAGCGGGTTGACCGACGCGAGCGCCGCGGCCCACAACCACGGTTCCCGCTCCGCGGGCGCGACGCACCGGTACGCGAACCACACGAGGAGAACGAGGGCCAGCGCGTTTGCCAACTGGCACGCGCGCCCCAAGTCGGTCGGGGTCGTCAGCCCGAACACCTTCGCCATTGCGATGAACACCCACACCGTTCCGCCGGGGTGCCGGACCTCATAGCTCGTGGGCATTCCGAGTTTCGGGATCGGCTCGTCCACGCCGGCGTGCTGCGTCCGCTCGAACGTCCAAGCCTCGTCGCCCTTGTACTCGATGTCGTCCACCCAGACCGTGCGGAGTGCGGTCCCGACGCCGAGCGCGCACAAGGCGACCAGCGCGGCCAGCGGCAGCCGCCGAAACCTGACTCCGAAGGTGAAACGCGCGCGGGTCTGCACTGTGGAGCAACTCTGGAAAACGGGATTGCATCCGAAATCGACTTCCGACGTATCTCTTCGTCACCAAAACTCGTGATGCGAAATCGGGTCGCTTGGAACCGCTGCATTTCAGGCGATTCGCGACCAGAGGGTGAAATAGCACTTGTCAGGTACGCATCTCCGCCTATAAATGAAATAGCGTGAGTACTGATTCGGAACCGGAAGGGGGCGCGCAGTGACGCTAATGAGCCGCAAGGCCGATTACGCCCTACTCATCCTGTCGTACCTGTACCAGCACAAGACCGGCGGTACCGCCCGCGCCATTGCCGAGCAATTCGACCTGTCGCGGCCGTTCGTCGCGAACATCCTCAAAGAGCTGTGCAACAAGGAACTCGTCACCAGTCACCGGGGGGTGAAGGGCGGGTACGCGCTGGCGCGCGACGCGGCCTCGATCAGCCTCGCGGAACTGCTCGAAGCGGTGGAAGAGGGCTTCCGGCTGACAGTATGTTCCAACGGCCCGGAGGAACCGGCCGAGGACGCCTGCTCGCACTCGAACACCTGCACTGTGAAGGGGCCGATGGCCGAGGTTCACGCCCGGCTCATGGGCGTGTTGCGCGGAGTTCCCCTCACGGAGCTGTTCGACCCGAAGGCCAAGCCGTCCGCGCTGCACGCGCTGCCGCTGCTCGCCGCGAAGTCGGGGTGCTGTTCCGCGGTTGAGACGTTCCCCGCGTAACGGTTGACTACTTACCGGTCGGCCGACGCCGGCCGTTCGCCAGATCCGCAACAGGACTCGGATACGACCATGACGAAGATGCCGGTCTACATGG
>SXHE01000436.1 GCA_005773755.1 Planctomycetia bacterium | reverse complement strand
TCGACCGCCTGGGCGACCTAACGCGTGTGGTCCGCCGGCGATGCACCCGACTGGCGGGCGATCCAGCGACTGTCAAAGGGGCCGTCGGGTTCCACTGGGCTGTCAAACTCGAAACATAGTGGTTCAATGCAATCCGGTATTACCTCCGTCGGGTGGATTCCCAGAACTGCTCGTGTCGCGCGTCGAAGTCAAGAAGGTGCGCAAGAAGCTGAAACTCGTGATTAAGGGCGAACTAACAGATGATCTGATCGAGGACATCAAGAAGCAGTTTCCCGATCCAACTCGTATTGAGGAACTGCTTCGCAAACAGCAAGGCAGCAAGAAGGACGAGCAGGCCGAAGAAGATCAGGAAACCACATATAGGGTTGCTCGATGTCTGTGTCTATCGCCCTGAGCTTTCCGGGCGGGCGGTTCCACGCGACCCCGTGGGGCCACCACGTCAACGAAGCGCTCCCGGAGTGGCCGCCGTCGCCGTGGCGGTTCCTCCGCGCGCTCGTGGCCGTGTGGAAACGGAAGCTCCCACCGAAGCAGTACGACGCCGCGGTTGAGGCGATGTTGTCCGAACTGGCGAAGACGCAACCCGCGTTCGCGCTGCCGCCCGCTACGCTCGGCCACACGCGCCACTACATGCCAACTCACGAAAAGCCCAAGATGGTGTTCGATGCGTTCGTTTCGCTCGCCCACAGCGCGCAAGTTGTTTTCCACTGGGCCGACGTGAACCTGAGCGACGAAGGCAAGGGAACGCTGTCGCTGTTGTTGTCGCAACTCGGCTATTTCGGGCGCGCGGAATCGTGGTGCGCGGCGCGGCTGCTGACCGAACCGGAGTTCGATGCCGCCCGCATCAACTGCAAGCCGGGAACCGAAAGCGGGCAGGAATCCGTTCGCGTGCTGGCCGTCGATCCTGAGAAGTGGAGCGGGTGGGACTTCACGGACAAGAAGATCGTTGCGCCCGATCCAAAGTGGAACCTGCTCGCGGAGACGGCCGACTTGCACCTCGAACGGTGGAGCGACCCGCCGGGCGCGAAGTGGGTGACGTACTCGCGCCCGACCGACAGCTTCGCCCCGCGCCCTGCGCCGCGCCCCGTTTCATCGGGGGGACGACAAGACGAAGTTCATCGTTGCGCGATTCGTGTTGGACGTGTCCGAAGGGCGCAGGCCGCTTCCGCTCGTGACCGAAACGCTTTCACTCGCCGAAGAAGTGCGCCGGCAACTCGGACGCGAGTACGCGCGCATCGTCCGTAGTCGGAACAGGGGAGTTGATATTCCGAAGGACGACTTGCGACTTGTTTCCCCGATCCTCCACGGCAAGAACGAGTCCGGCGGTCCCGCGTGTTCGCACGACTGCGCGTTCTACTTACCCACCGACGAAGATTGCGACGGCCGCATCGACCACATCACCGTGTTCGCGTCCGGCAAGTTCTCGCGCGACGACGTTTCCGCCCTCGACAAGTTGCGAACGCTGTCCTTCGGCAAGGACGGCGAACCGGACGAAGAGAGCGAATCGAACAAGCGGCGGGTAACTCACCGCTTGTTGCTCACCGGCCTCGACAGCGCGAAGCCTGCCCATGTGGGCCAATTCCAAGCCGCGCGGGTGTGGGAGTCCGCGACCCCGTACATCGCGTTCCGGCATCTGAAGGAACGCGGAGCGAAACGCGACCGGCGCGAGTTCACCCTCCCCGATGCGATGCCGGAGTTCATGGAACACGTATTAGGCGAAGACTTCGCCCAGCGCGCCGACTTGCCGAAGCCGGAGACGATTACGTTCGTCCCTGATCCGCTCGCGGCGCTGGGTTGGCGCTACCGGAGTTTGCAGTTCAAACGCGGTCGGAATCGGCGCGGGGACGACGGCTACAGCCGTCCGTTCGGCGCGTTCAGGATCACGTTCGCTGTGCCCATTTCCGGCCCTCTCAGTCTCGGCTACGCACTCCACTTCGGGATGGGGGCGTTCCGCCCGTTCGTTGAGAAGCGCGGGACATAGCTACCGGGCAATGGCGGTCGAAACGTGAGGCACCAGAACTGCACGGTTTGGTTCCGCCCACATGGGCAAATCGTCCCGTTCGCCCTACGTTCTCGCCGGATGGTGTCACAGTTTTTCTTCCTCTGAAAAGCTCTTCTGTTGCTTTCTGGTTCGGTCGCGTCCGCGTGGTGCGCACGGATGGTGCCCGATTGAGTCGAAGCAGGTCATTGCAACACACCACACGTCGCGGACGATGTCGGGAACCTCCAACGTGAGCGAGCGGCGCGGCGTGGAGCCGCGCCGCTCGCGGAGAATGGGTTCACTTGAACTTCTTCAGCATCTGCTCGGCGACGAACTTGTGACCGGTGTCGTTCCAGTGGTTGCCGTCGTAGGTGAGGAACCCGCTGCCCTTGTTTTCCGGGTTGTTCTTCTTCCAGTATTCGACGAACGCCTTGCGCAGATCGTTCAGCGGCACGTCCTTCGCCTTCGCGATCCCGCGTGCGACCTCGGCGAACGCATCCAGATTCGGGTCGTCCTTGTTCGTGCCGTCGTGCTTCTCGCCCACGCTCGTGAGCGAGCAAAGTACGACGCGAATCTTCTCCTTCTGGAGCTTGTCGATCAGCTCCTCAAGCCCGGTCTTGAAGGTGTCCTTCGGCAGGCGGCGGGCGTCGTTGCAGCCGATCTGAATCACGACGATTGTCGGCTTCTTCGCGAGCACGTCCTTCTCAAGGCGCTTCAGCAGATCGGGGATCGTGTGCCCCCCGGTCGCGACCCAATCGACCTCGATACCCTTGTCCTTGTGTTTCTCGTTCAGCGTCTCGCGCACGAGGCGAACGTACCCCTTCGTGACGTGCTGCTTGGGCGCGTCTTGCCCGGCCAGTTGGGTGAGGGAGTCGCCGAAGAAGATGATCTTGTCGCCCTTCTTCAGTTCGACCTGGCGCGCGGCCACGTCGTCCGCGGCGCGGGCAACAGGGGCGCAGATGAACGCGACCGCCGCGACCAGCGCGGCAACAGTTACGGCGAAGCGCTCGCGACGCTCAGGGGCACAAGGGCCAGTCATGGCAGACACCTCCAGTGGAACGGTGCCGTCATCATCCGTGATGGGCGTCGCGATGCAAGCAATTGTGCCAATAGCGTCGGCCGTGAGCCGCGGCTATACTTCGTAACGGTTGTCGGTCCCGGTTCGGTCGTTCGAGGGCATCCCGTGCGTCACAGATGGTGCCGGTTGGTCGTGGTTCCCAGTTGCCTGTTCCTCGCGCTCGGGTGGCTCGGGGCGCAGGGGTCCGGCGCGCAGCCGGTGAAGAAGGGCGGCGTCGCGATCCCGTCGGAACCACTCGCACTTCGCGCGGGCGAGCCGCTCAGCACGCGCACGCTCGTGCAGCGCCCGCCGGTCGTGGCCGGTACCGTGAGTTGGACCGTCGAAACCCGGCGTCACCGCGGCTACCTCGCGACCTCGGCCCTCAGCCCGGACGGCAAGAAGCTGGCCACCGGCGGCATGGACGGGATCATCCGCGTCTGGGACGCCGAGACCGGCGAGTTCCAGCGCGCCCTCGTCGGCCACAACAGCTACGTGTACGGGCTGGCATGGTCGCCCGACGGGGCCACGCTCGCTTCGGCCGGCGCGTTCGATGGCACCGCGCGATTGTGGGACGCGACCACCGGCATGACGCTCCGCATTCTGGCGAAGGGCCACAAGGGCTATACGCACCACGTCGCCTGGTCGCGGGACGGGAAATGGCTCGTCGTCGCGGGCGGTTCGAGCGGGTTCCTCACGCTCTGGGATGTGACCAAACCGGACCCGGTGAAGACGAGCGAAACCGGTAACCCGATCAACGGCATCGCGTTCGGCCCCGACCCGCGGTTGGTGGCCGTCGCGGCTCGGGCGCTGGGCGTGCAGGTGTGGGACGTGCGCGAGGGCAAAACGCCACTAGTGATGACCGTGCCCGGCCAGGACGGCACCGCGGTCGCGTGGTCCGCCGACGGAAAGACTATCGCCGGCGGCGGGGCCGCGAAGACCGTGATCTGGGACGCCGAAACCGGCAAGGAATTGCACACGCTGGACGGCGCGGGCGCGGCGCTCGCGTTCGCCCCCACCGGGAACGCGCTCGCCGTGTCCTCGCGGACCGGTGTGAAGGTGTGGTCCGCGTTCGACAAGGAGCCGAAAGCGGTAGCGATCCCGGACGCCCGCGCGCTCGCCTGGTCACCTGACGGCTCGGGGCTGTTCGGCACCGCGGGCGCTACGGTGTCGTGGCGGCCGGTCGCCGGGGCGCTGCCGGGGCGCGAGATCGATGCCGCGACGGACGGAACCGTTCACCTGACCCCCGGCCGGCCGCTCGTCACCGACATCGGGACCGCGGCCCCACAGTTGTGGGACGTGACCACGGGCAAGCGGATCGCAACCCTCGAAGGGCACACCGGGGGAGTGACCGCTGTGGCGTGGGCGAAAGACGGGAAGACGCTCGCGACTGCGTCGGGCGACAAGACCGTTCGCCTCTGGGACGCGAGCGGAAAGGCGCTCCGCACGCTCCGCGGGCACGAGGGCGGTGTGACGTGCCTCGCCTGGGCCGACGGGAAGACGCTCGCCAGTGGGTCCAGCGACAAGACCGCGCGCGTGTGGCAGACCGGCAGCGACGTGCCGCGTGTGCGCCAGCACAAGACCGCCGTGACCGCCCTCGCTTGGTCGAAGGACGGTAAGCAACTCGCGTCCGGCGACGCCGGCCAAATCGTGAGCGTTGGAGCACCGGACGCGGACAAGGTTAAGACCTTAGCGGCGACGGCCCCGGTCCAGTCGCTGGCCTGGGCCGGGAACGGGAAGACGCTGGCCGTGGGTGGTGCCAACGGTAACGTGGAACTGTTTGCGCCGGCCGATGGGAAACGGCTCCACACCCACGAGCGCGGCGGCAGCCCGCCCGCGGTGTCCGCGCTCGCGTGGTCTCCGGACGGCAACCACCTCATTGCCGGACGCGCCAACCACACCGCCCAGGTGTGGCCCGCGACCGGAGCGAAGGCGCTCTTCGAGCTTCAGTGCATGGCCCCGGTCACCTCCGTGACGTGGTCGACCGCGGGGGCGTCGATGGTGGTTTCGGAGTCCGATCGCGCGGTCCGGGTGTTCGACGTGGCGAACGGGAACTTGCGTGCCACGGTCGTTGCGGACGGCAAGCAGGCCGTGGTGGTATCCGCGGCCGGTCACTATCGCGCGACCGAAGCCGCGGCGACCGAACTCGTTTATGTGGTCCAGACCACGAAGGGGCAAGAGACCCTGACCCCCAAAGAGTTTGCCGCGAAGTACAGGTTTCGCAACAACCCCGCGGCCGTCGTCCTCACCGGCGGCTGATCGGAGCGCGGCCCGGACACAAGCCGCCCAACTCGAGCTGCGCTACACCAGTTCGCGCATCGGTTTCATTTCAGCGTCGACGAGGTAGTGCGGTCGGCCGCCGTGGTCTTTCACGGTCGCGGTCGAGAGGTCGATGCCGAGGTTGTGGTACAGAGTGGCGAACACTTCCTGAAAGTGAACGGGCCGGTCCTTCGCCACCTCCGCGAGCCGGTTCGTGCTCCCGATCACCTGACCGGTTTTCATGCCGCCGCCGGCCAGCATCGCGCAGCCGACGCTCGGCCAGTGGTCGCGGCCGGCGTCCTTGTTGATCTTCGGGGTGCGGCCGAACTCGCCCCACACCACCACCGAAACGTCCTTGTCGAGTCCGCGGTCGTGCAGGTCTTGGATCAGTGCCGAGAGGCCGGTGTCGAGCATCGGGATGTGGTGGCGGGCGTTCTCGAACGTGGTGCCGTGCGGCTTGCCGTGCCAGTCCCACCGGCCGTAGGAGAGGGTGACGACACGCGCGCCCGCTTCCACCAGCCGGCGCGCGGTGAGGAAGTAGTCGTTCAACAACGGGCCGGCGTCGCCGTACCCGGCCGGCTTGGGGTCGCCGCGACCGTACCGGTCGCGCAGCCGCACGTCTTCTTTTTCGAGGTCGAGCGCGTCGGCGATCTTGGTCGAGGTGAGGATGCTCAGCGCGCGGCGGGTCGATTCGTCCGCGCCCTCCAACGCGCCGGTCGCGTCGAGGTCTTTGCGGAGCGTGTCGAACCGCTGCATCAACACCTTGCGCTCGGTGAACTGATCGACGGTCATGCCGCGAAGGGCCATGTTCGCCATGCCGTCCGCGTTGGGTGTGAGCGGCGCGAACGCGCGGCCGAGGAACCCCGGCTGACCGGGGTTCGCCCACGTCGAGGTCGTCATCTTGGGCGACAGCCCGACGAACGGCGGCACCGCTTCGGTCACCTCGCCTTGGAGCTTCGCGACGCACGAGCCGAACGACGGCCACCCGCCGCCGGGCTGGTTCTGCTGCGTGCGCCCGGTCACGCACTGGAACGCGGAGTGGTGCCCCTCGGACCCGACCAGCGAGCGGATCACCGCGAACTTGTCCATCATCTTCGCGAGCCGCGGCATGTGCTCGAACACGTCGAAGCCGGGCACGTTCGTCTTGATCGGCTTGAACTCGCCGCGGATGTCGTCCGGCGCGTCCATCTTCAGATCGACCATGTCTTGGTGCGGTGGCCCGCCGGACAGGAAGATCATGATGACCGACTTGTGCGCCGTACGCACCCCGGATTGCTCCTCGGCGCGGAGCAACTGCGGCAGAGCGAGACCACCTAGCGCGAGTCCACCGACCTGGAGGAACGTGCGCCGCGGTACACCGGAACACGGGCGAGCGGGTAGGGCGGGCATGGCGGCCTCGGCGGGAGAGCGTGCGGCGGGGAGAACTGAAGGCTACCCGCGCGCGGGCAAGCGAAAACGCGGTCGGGTCTACTTGTTCGGTAGCGTTTGCATCAGGCCGATGGTGGCCCAGGCCGTGCCCCAGTGGACACTCGGGTCGTGGACCTTGTCCGGCTTCGTGCTGAACGTCTCGCGCGTCGGGCAGTGCCACCAGCCCTCGCACTGTTGCGACTGCACGAGGTACTTCCACGCCTTGCGCACGCTCGCGTCGCTCTCGCCCATGCCCATCAACCCCAGGCAGTAGAGCACCTCGCCGGTCGTGTGTGCGTAGCTGTCGCCGGCGCGAACGTAGCCCCAACCGCCGTCGTGGTTCTGTTCGGCGAGCAGTTCGCGGAGCAGTTCCTTCGCGCGGGCCGGGGTCCCGTACTCTTTCGCGATCAACACGCGGAGCAAAAGCCAGTCGATCCGCTTGCCGGGCTTGGCGTCCTTGAGGAACGTGAGCGCCTTGATCCGTTCCGCCGTCAGTCCCTTGCGCGTCTCCGCAGGGAGCTTGTCGCCGAGTTGTTCGAGTCGCTTGATCGCGAGCAGGGTCCACATCGTGTCGGCGTCGTCGGCCTCGCGCTGTGCGCCCTGAATGCGTATCTGCCGGCCCTCGCGCCACGAGCCGTCTGGCTTCTGCCGCTTGGCGAAGAACGTCTCGAACAGCGGGTACACCTTGAGCGCGTCGGCCCGCGCGGGTCCGGTCTGCGAGAGGATCATGAACACGGACGTGAGGTGGAACCCGCCGGTGCGCTCGTTCTTGTTCTCGTTAGTCGCGCAGAAGTCAAATGCCCACGCGGTCAGGTCGTCGAGCTTCGTGCCGTCCACCTTGAACCCGCGGGCCTTCCCCTCGGTCAGCGCCCAGATCGCGAACGGCACCTGATGACAGGTGACGCATTTGCGATCGGACCGCCACGCGGCCGAACTCTTTTCCAGGTATGGGAGGCCGCGCTCGATCGCGGTGCGGACCTCGGCCGCGGTGACTTCGGCCGCACGCGGTGATGGCGCGAGTTCGGCGGAGGGAAGGGCGGCGAGCAAGAGCGAAACGGTGAACATGGCGTGCGCCAGGCGAAGAGAGAGCGGTGCGGCGGGATCAGCGCAGCCTATCCGAACCGCGCCCGCGGGGGCAAGCGAAAAGGACGCCTCAGGGAGTCGCGACGACCCCAACCACCGGCACGCGCACCGCGCCCGGCTCCACGTCCTTCCCGCCGCGGGCCATCGCCGCCAGGGTCATCTCGACCAGCAGCCACTCTAGCGAGCGGCCCACCGCGGTCAGCCCGTCCACCAGCGCGATGCTGTTCAGGTACGGGTTCGGGTTCATCTCCAACACATGGAAACTGCCGTCGGGTTCCATGCGCACGTCGATGCGGGCGTAGTCGCGGCACTGCAATGTGCGGAACGCGCGCTGAGCGATGAGCGCGAGCCGGGCGAAGTCGTCCGGGGGAATCTGCACGGCCGTGCGCACCGGCGACGACTTGTACTCGTCGCTGTTCTCGTTCCACTTCGCGGTGAACGTGTACACCGGCCACCGACCGGGCACCTCGTTCTTGAACGCGATCTCGCACAGCGGCAGCACCTGGGGCGGCGCGCCCGGCGCGTCGCGGTGCTCGATCATGTTGACGTGAAACTCGCGCCCGGTCACGAACCGCTCGACCAGCACCGGCGGGCCGTAGGTCGCGAGCACGAACTTCACGCGCTCGTCGAGCTGCTTTTGTGAGGTGACGACGCTGCTCTGGTCGATGC
>SXHE01000435.1 GCA_005773755.1 Planctomycetia bacterium | reverse complement strand
TCCAGTTGAGCTACGGGTGCAGCAAAAGAAGTGTACGCGCCGTAGCCGCGCGGCACAAGGCCGCGCAGTCGCGGGTCACGTGAACAGGTCGGCCACTTGGCACGAGAAGCCGGGCAGCACGTCGCCACCGTCGAGCGTGTCGCTCTCGTCCAACTCGGTGCCGCGCATGCTGCCGCGGTACACGGTCACGGTGCGCGTTTCGGGATCGACCAGCCAGATGAGTGGCACGCTGTAGAAGAGGTACTCCTTGATCTTCGCGCGCAGGTCTTTGCGGCGGTCGTCGGGCGATTGCACTTCCACCGCGAGGTCCGGCGGGATCAGGAAGTAGCCTTCGGGCGGTTGCGGTTGGCGCGCGATGCTCCAGAACGCCACGTCCGGCCCGCGCACGGTGTCCGGTTCCTTTTCGAGCACCACGCCGGTGTCGTTCGACGTGACCCAGCCGAGCTTGTTCGGCTCAACGAAGTTGCCGAGGAAGCGGTTGATCCGCGAACACACGATCCCGTGTTTGCCTTTGGGCGGCGGCATAACGATGATCTCCCCGCGAACGAGTTCGAGCCGCGACCCGTCGGCCGGGTCGGGCATCCGCGCGAACTCGTCGGCATCGATAAGCGGTTGCTGCACCGTAGACATTGCGCGCTCCTCCTTTGCGGAAGCATACCGCGGCACAACCTCGCGTTGCAAGGCGGCGCGCCTCACGGCTTCTTCGGGGCCGGCAGCGGCATCTTGACATTGGGGTCGTCGCCGGGCGGGTTGTCGTCGAACCAGCGCCCGCCTTCGTCCTTGCCGTTCACGCCCACGCTGTAGAACAGGTAGCCCTTCGCGTCCGGCTTATAGGCCAGCGGCTTGCCGGCGAACAGGTCGTCGGGCACGCTCGCCAGATACTTGGGCGCAAGGTCGGCGAGCTTCTCCGGGTACTTGCCCGCGTCCTTGTGGTACGCCTTCAGCGCGAACGCCACTTCCAGGTTGTGCTGCACCTGATCGACGCGGTCTTGCGCCTGCTGCACCTTGCGCACGGCCGGCGCGAGCAGCGAGACGAGGACGGTGCCGAGCTGTTCGCCCACGGCCTTGCCCGCGCCGGCCTCCTTGATGAGCTTCTGAATCCCGGCCTCGTCGCGGCCCTTCTTCGCGGCCTCGGCCAGTTCCTTCTCGATTGTGTCGAGTTCCTTCTCGCGGGCCGCGCGGTCCTTGAGCCGCATCGCGGCCGAACAGCGATCGTAGAACTTGTTCAGCGTCCGCATGGTCGGTGCCCAGTCCAGCTTCTCCATCGCCTTCGCGTCCGCTCCCGGTGCGGGCACGACGCCATCAAGGTTCCCGCCGCGGCGGATGTTCTGGAGCGCGTCGAGGCCCATCATGCGCTCGCCGGTGCCGATCTTGTCGGCCATTGGCATCGCCTTCGGCAGGTCGCGCAGTTCCTTCAGCTTCTTCAGGGCTTGCTCGGAGGTGAGGTCGGCGCGGTCGAGGTACGCGAGTGTGGCGTTGCTGGCGATCTGGCAAATGGCGATGCCGACGAGCGACTCGATCAGGGTCGCCCCGCGGGTCATGAGCCGGCCCAGGCGGTGGCACGCGACGATGTCGGTCCAGGCCTCGTCGGGCTTGCCCTCGCCCAACTTCAGCATCGCGCGCCCGGTCAGGAGCGAAGCGATCTCGCGGCACTTCTGCACGCTCGGCAGCAGCGTACCGATCAGGTTGCTCGGCTCGCCCTCCTTGCGGCGCGAACACAGCGGGTTGTAGTAGTTCGGCCGTTTCACCGCTTCGAGGACGATCTGAAGCGGCTTCTCGTTGGCCTTGATCCACTCCGCCAGCGGCGGGCAGTCCTTCGTAACCCACGGGTACTTGGTCGCGCGGCCCTGAAACTCGAACAGCGCGTCGCGCTGTTCGTTCGTCAGGCCGATCAGCGTGCGGGTAAACGTACCGATCCCAACGATGTAGTCGCCCTCTTTGGGCGGAACCGGGATGTCGAGCCACTTGAAGTACGCCGGCGGCAGCCCGTCGCCGCCCTCGGGCGCGGGCCCGAGGGCGAGGATCAGCAGCGCCTTGGCGTTGTTCTGCGCGGTCACGCCCTTGCTCAGTTCGGCGTTGAGGGCGTTCTCGTAATCGATGTAGCCGTACTTGTCGAACGGCCCGACCACATAAGTGGTGTCCTTGCCGAGCGGCAGCTTCGGTGCCGGCGGCTTCTCGTCCGCGCCGCACACGAATAGGAGAGAGGAGAGAACGATTGCGTTCATGGATAACCTCGAACCGGGTGAATGAGCAGAAGTAATAAAGACAGTAACGCCTTGTTCTTGACTCCGTTCCACGAATCCGCGACGATTTCCCTTACCCGCCGCTCTCCTCGTCGCGCCCGCTCACGGGTACTCGCAATGCTAGCACGCCTGCTATTCGCCGTTTGTGTCCTGGGATTTGCCGGAACCGCGTTCGCCGCGGAGCCGCCGGCCGGCGCGCCCGCGAAACTGGTCGTGCATCCGAAGGACGTGAAGCTGTCCGGGCCGCGGGACGAGCAGCGCCTGATCGTGCTCGGCGTGTGGGCCGACGGTCGCACCGTCGACCTGACCCGCACCGCGACCGTCACCAGCGCGAACGCCAAGATCGCCACCGCCGAGAAGGGTGTCGTGCGGCCGGTTGCGGACGGCACTACCGCGCTTTCGGTGGAAGCGAACGGCGCGAAGACGAGCGTGCCGGTTGTGATCGAGAAGGCGACCGCGGACGTGCCCGTGAGCTTCGCGCGCGAGGTGCAACCGGTTCTGACGAAGGCGGGGTGCAACAGCGGCGGGTGCCACGGCGCGCAGCACGGCCGCGGCGGGTTCAAGCTGTCGCTGTTCGGGTTCGACTCCGCCTTCGACTTCGCCCAGATCGTGCAGAGCAACGAGGGCCGGCGCGTCGTCCTGAGCGACGCGGAACGCAGCATTCTGCTGGCAAAGCCGGCGCTGGTAATGGAGCACGGCGGCGGCGAGAAGCTCAAGCACAACGGCCGCGACTACACCCGTGTGCGCCAGTGGCTCGAAGACGGCGCGCCCGCCCCGAACGCCAAGACAGATCCCGAAGTGACCAAGCTCGAAGTGTTCCCGGCGCAGCGCATCATGACGCCCGGCGAGCAGCAGCAACTGTCCGTCACCGCGATCTGGTCGGACGGGCGGCGCGAGGACGTGACCACCACCGCGCAGTTCGATGTGCTGAACGATTCGGTCGCCGCGGTCACGCCGCTGGGCCTCGTCACCGCGAAGGACGCCGGCGAAACGCACGTCATGATCCGCTTCGGCGGCGCGGCCGAAGTCGCGCAGGTCACGCTACCGTTCGCGAAGCTCGACAAGTTCCCCGACGTGCCGGCCAACAACTTCATCGACACGAAGCTCATCGCCAAGTGGAAGGAACTGGGCCTCACGCCGTCGCCGCTGTGCCCGGACGACGAGTTCCTGCGCCGCCTGTACCTCGACGCCATCGGCACGCTTCCCTCACCGGACGAGGTGCGGAAGTTCCTCGACGACAAAGACCCCAAGAAGCGCGAGAAGGCCATCGACAAGGTGCTCGAACGGCCGGAATTCATCGACTGGTGGGCGCTCAAGTGGGGCGACCTGCTCCGCATCAACCGCACGCAGCTCCAAGAAAAGGGCATGTGGAGCTTCCACAACTGGGTTCGCGCGCAGGTGCGCGACAACGCTCCTATCGACTCGTTCGTACGCGAGATCGTGACCGCGGAGGGCAGCACGTTCCTCGACGGCCCGGCGAACTTCTTCCAGATCGGCCGCGGGTTCGAGGAGTGGTCCGAGACCACGACGCAACTGTTCCTCGGCGTGCGCATCGGGTGCGCGAAGTGCCACCACCACCCGTTCGAGAAGTGGAGCCAGGACGACTACTATGGTATGGCCGCGTTCTTCACGCGGATCGGCACGAAGACGAGCCAGGAGTTCGGGCTGTTCGGCCGCGAAACGGTCATCTTCATCCGCGCCGCGGGCGAAGCGACGCACCCGCGCAAGCGCACGGTCGTGAAGCCGATGCCGCTCGACGGCGATTCCAAAACGAGCTACGACGACGAGTTCGACCGGCGGAAGAAGCTCGCGGACTGGCTCACCGGACCGACGAACAAGATGTTCGCGCGGAACGTCGCCAACCGCTTCTGGGGCTACACGATGGGCCGCGGGCTGGTCGAACCGCTCGACGACATGCGGGCCACCAACCCGGCGAGCAACCCCGAACTGCTCGACGCGCTCGCCGACGAACTGGTGAAGTCGAAGTTCGATCCGAAGAAGCTGCTGCGGACGATCTTCAACAGCCGGGCGTATCAGCTCTCGCACCTGAGCACGCCGGGCAACAAGCTCGACACCGCGAACGTCCACTTCACGCGGTACACCGTGCGCCGGCTGACCGCGGAGCAGATGGCCGACGCGGTGGACTTCGCCACCGGCACGCGCGAGAAGTACGTCGGCCTGCCGCTCGGCACGAAGGCCATTCAGTTGCCCGACAGCGAGGTGCGGTCGTACTTCATGGACACCTTCGGCCGCCCGCCGCGCCAGGTGCTGTGCGAGTGCGAGCGCACGACGAAGCCGAACATCGCGCAGGCGCTGCACCTGCTGAACGGCGACTTCCTGAACAAGAAGATCGCGGAGAAGACCGGGCGCGTCGAGAAACTGCTAACGGACAAGGTGCCTACGCCGAAGGCCGTCGAAGAACTGTATCTGGTAGCGTGGGGCCGGCGACCGAGCGTTGACGAGCAGAAGAAAGCCGAGGGCTGGGTGAACTCGGCCCCGACCCCGCGCGACGGCCTTCAGGACTTGCTCTGGGTGCTCATCAACAGCCGCGAGTTC
>SXHE01000434.1 GCA_005773755.1 Planctomycetia bacterium | reverse complement strand
GTCGCACACCGGGCAGTCGAGCGGGTGGTTGATGAGCAGCCCTTCGAGCGTGTCGGCCTGCGCCTTCTTCGCGCGTGCGCCCGGCGGCGCGGCCTTCGTGTAACCGGGATCGTAGGGGAGCGCGGGCACGCCGGCGTCGCGCTTGTCGTAGTCGCCGGTGACGATGACGGTGCCGTCCTTCACGGGCGTCTGGCAGCCGGGCAGCACCTTCGGCTGCATCGTCACCTTGCCGTCTTTGAGGTCGCCCATCTCGACGAGGCACATGCGGCAACTCGCCACGACGGACAGCGCCTCGTGCCAGCAGTAGTGCGGCACGAACGCGCCGGCCAGCTCCGCGGCCTGCACGCAGTTGAGCCTCGCGGTGCCGATCTCGACCGGCTTGTCGTTCACGTAAACAGTCGGCATATGCGAACCTGTGTTTTCCCTGGGACCGCGGGCGTCCCGCCCGCTGCTATCCAACTCGGGTCGTTACTCGTTCTACCGTGGCGCAATCCGGCGTGCGAAGCTGCGGGCGGGACGCCCGCGGTCCCAGGGTCGCTACTTTCCCAGGCGCGCCTTCAGTTCGGCGGCGGTCAGCTTCTCGACCCCGTTATGGCTCACCACCAGCCCGGCCCCGGTGAGGGCGGCGGTTTCGTAGGCCCAGACGCTCTCGCGCTCGGTCGCGCCGGTCAGGATGATTGACCCGGCCTTCACGTGCTCCGCACAGGGCGAGCGAGCGGCGACGAGGGCGTTGTAGATGTCGCCCGGCGTCGGCATCTTGTTGGCCGCGATGGAGGCGTCGTGAATGAAGACCTGGAGGTCGCGCATATCGGCCAGCGCGACGGCCTTCTTCGCGGCCCCGATCGGCGTGTTGCCGCCGGGCGCGAGCGGCGGCGGGTTCGGGTTCGGCTGCGGCACGCCACCGATTCCGGGCACCGGCGGTGGCGGGATCACACCGGGCATCGGCGGAACCTGTCCGGGCGCGGGCGGCGCGACTCCCATACCGGGCAACTCGATACCGGGAACCGGCGCGGTCCAGCCGCCCTTCGGCGGGGCGATGCCGATGGGCTGCTTGCCGCTGCCGATGTTGGGGCCGCCACTGCCCGGTTGCGGGTCGGTCTGCGCCGGCTGCCCCAGCTCGAACTTCGGCTGCTCCTTCTCTTTCTCTTTCTCTTTCTTGAACCGCGGGTCGGTGAGCCAGTTCGGTTCGTCCTTCTTGGTCGAAGGCTTGTTGTTCGGGGCCGGCGCGGGCGGGGCCGGCTGCTGCTGCGGCTTCGCGCTGGCGGAGTCGTCGCGCGACGGCGCGGTGGGCTTCGGCTTCTTGCAGCCGGCCAGCGCCGTCAACAGAACCGCGAGCACCAGAATCGCACGCATGACCGTTCTCCCACAGTTAGATAGAACCGGGAGTGTGACTCACCACTTCGCCTCTTTGATCGCGTCCGTCTTCTTGTCCGCCAGCGGCTGCGCCTTCTTCGCTGCGTCGAACTCCGCTTGTGTGATCGCACGCACCGAACCGTCGCAGTACATCGCCAGCACGCCCTTGCCGCCTGGGTTGGGCAGGTGGCCGAGGATTGTGTCGCCGCTGGACCCGTCCTTGGCGATGATGTCCGCCCCCCAGTAAACCGTGGCCCGCTCGCACTCCGGGGTCATCGGGTATTTCTGGTTCAGTTCCGCGTACGACTTCGGCGGGCGGCCCTCCGTCAGCACGAACTTGTGGTACGTAAGGGCCAGTTCCTTCAAGTCGTTGGACGCTTTCACGCGGTTCTGCGCGTCGGTGATCTTCCCGCACCCGACGGTGGGAAGCAGGAACGTTCCAACGATCAGGAGTCGAGTGAGCATAGGACCACCTCAGTTCGACAGTTTGGCCGGCGCGCCTTGCGCCTCTAGCCGTTTCCGCAACTCGTCCCGCCCCATCTGCTCCACGCCCTGTTGCGTGATGACGTAATGCTCTCCCGCGCGCTGCGGGTACTGAGTGTAGGCCCACACCTGGTCCCCGCGCGTCGCCCCGGTCAGGATCACGACTTCGTCCTTGAGTAGCGGGAGCAGCTGCGCGTTCTGCTTGGCCTCCTGCATCACCTCGTTGGCGGTCGGCACGCGGTTGTCGAGCGTCCACGCCTGGAACATGCTCAGGTGCAAGTCCTTCAACTGCGCGTTGTTCACCGTCCGGGCCGCGGCCAGCCGCGGGGACTGGACCGCACCCTGCCCGCCCGTCACGCTCAGGTTCCCGTTCTGGTTCGGCGCGGTCGGGCCGCCCCCGGACGAGACGAACGGCGCGGCGGGCGGGGTGTCGCCCGATGCGTCTTTGGGCTTCTTCTTGCACCCCATGGTGAGAGCCACCGCGAACACGGCGAGCAGAACGACGCGGTTCATCGGTTCCTACCTTGTGGGTCAGTGCGCGCCGGCCAGGGCCAGCGCCTTCGCGTACTTGCTCTTCGCGCCGCTCTTGATCGCGGCCTCGAACTCCGCGCGGAACTTGCGGATGGCAGTCTTCACCGGCCACCCGGCCCCGTCCGAGAGGCCGCAGATGGTCGTTCCGGGCATGATGCCGATTCGGTCGCCGACGTCAATCAGGATGTCCAGGTCTTCCTTGCGGCCGTGCCCGCGGCGCAGCCGGTCGGTGATCTTGAGCATCCAGCCGGTGCCCTCGTGACACGGCGTACATTGCCCGCAGCTCTCGTGGCTGACGAATTGGCAGACGTTGTGGAGCACGTCGATCATGCTGGTCTGGTCGTCGATGACCGTGACCGCGGCCGTGCCCAGGCCGAGGCACCCCACCGTGCCGGGACCGTTGAAGTCGAGCGGGATGTCGTACTCGGTCTTGCCGTCCGCACCCCTGAGCGGGGCGTTCACGTCCACGAAGCCCATGCTGAGGCCGCCGGGGTTCACGGCCTTCGCCTTGCGGCCCTTCCACACGCCGCCGCCGTGCTTCTCGACGAGGTCGCGAATGGTGATGCCCATCGGCACCTCGACGCACACCGGCTTTTCGACGTGCCCGGCCAGCGTGTACAGTTTCGGCCCGTAGCTGCCGGCGTCGCGCGGGTTGGCCGGGTTCGGGGGCACACCGATCGACTTGAACCAGTCGATGCCGCGGCGCATGATCTGCGTGACACACGCGAGCGTTTCGACGTTGTTCACGATGGTCGGCTTGCGGAACGCGCCTTCAATCGCCGGGAACGGCGGCTTGATCCGCGGCCATGCGCGCTTGCCTTCGAGCGACTCGATCAGCCCGGTTTCCTCGCCGCAGATGTACGCGCCCGCGCCGCGATGAAGAACGATGTCGAGGTCGAACCCGCTACCGAGGATGTTCGTGCCGAGGAGCTTCGCGGCGTACAGTTCGGCGACCGCGGCTTCGAGCGAGCGGAACGAGTCGCCGTACTCGTAGCGGACGTAGAAGAACGCCTTCTGGGACCGGATCGCGTAGCACGCGAGCATGATCCCTTCGAGCACCTGATGGGGGTCGCGCTCCATCAGAATGCGGTTGTTGTAAGTACACGGCTCCGACTCATCCGCGTTGACGCACAGGTAAATCGGACCGGGGTGATCCTTCGGCAAGAACGTCCACTTGAGGCCGCAGGGGAAGC
>SXHE01000433.1 GCA_005773755.1 Planctomycetia bacterium | reverse complement strand
TCGGCGTGCTCCACGACCGGCTTCAGCATCTCGACGAACAGCTTCAGGCACTCGGACCACGAGCGCCCTTCGAGTGGGCCCCCGGGTTCGGTGGTGATGCACTTCGCCCCTAGTTCCTTCGCGAGGGTGAGAGCGCGCTTGGTGTGGTCGATGCGCACGCGCCGGTAGTTCACGTCCGGCTCGACCCACGACGGGTGCCAGTACTTCTGGCGGTGGTCGTTGACCGCGTGCATCATGAAGGCGTTGATGTTCGAGATCGCGAGGTTGTTGCGCGCGAGCGCGTCGCGAATCGCCTGCTTGTGTTCGGGCAGGAGGTACGCGGGCCACGCGTGCGGCACGTCGGCCATGATCTCGACGCCGCGATACCCGATGCCCGCGAGCCGCGCGCACGTCTCCGCGAACGAGTGGTGCAGGTAGGCGTTGGTGGAGAAAGCCAGTTGCATTGTGTCTCCGGCGAACGGCCGGCGTAAGCCGGCCGGGTAGTAGCTGCTGATGACCCAGCCGGCTTACGCCGGCGGTTCGACGCAAAAATACTCTTCCAGCATCGCAAACTGCTTGCCGAAGTCGTGCTCGCCCACACCGACGGGGCTTTTGAAGAAGCACGCGGTGTGCGGCATCGAGCCGGCTTCGCCGCGGCGCTGCGCGTACGCCGCTAGCCGCACGAGGTCGATCACCAGCGGCGCGGCCAGCAGCGAGTCGCACCCCTGCCACGTGAACTGGAGCATCATCTTCGTGCCGAGGAACCCCTCGTAGTGGATGTGGTCCCACGCGGTCTTCCAGTCGTCCAGCGATTCGATGTACTCGATGCTCACGATGGACTGCGGCTTGTAGCCCAGGAGCGCTGCCAGCAGCGCGTCCTTACTCTTCACCTTGCTGGCCTTGTTGTCCGGGTCGTTCAGCACTTGGCCGTCGCGGGTGCCGAGGATGTTGTGGCCGACCCAGCTCAGCACGCGCAGGTTGCGCCGCGCGAACATCGGAGCCAGCACCGATTTCACCAGCGTCTCGCCGGTCTTCAGGTCTTGGCCGGCGTGCGGGACGCCGCGCTTCTGCGCCAGCTCTTCGAGCGCCGGCAGCGTCGCGCCGCGACTCGGCGTCATGTTCACATACGCGCACCCGGCGTCGATGGCGGCGAAGGCGTAGATGCTGCTGGTGGGCAGCGCCGCGGGCGCGGCGCGGTCGAGCGCGGACAGCAGCTTGTCGAGTGACTTCTGCTCTTCGCCCACCTCAAACGGCGGCTCCGTCGAGGCCGCGTTCACCACGACGACCTGATCGAGCTTGTTCGCGGCTTTGAACGCCTTGAGGTCGGTCTGGATCGCGTCAATGGCTTCGCGCGGCGTGCGGGCCTGTCGCATGTCGGAGCGGTCGGCCAGCGCGGTGATGGCCGCGTTCGGCTTGTACACGACGCCCGGCCGGATGTTCGCGCTCCATGCCGCGAGGTCGGCCGCGCACGCGGTCAGGGTGCGCTCGTCGAGCACGTTGGAGCGTTCGTGCAGTTCGCGCGCGGCGGTCACGAAGTCGCCCTTACGGATGTCGTGCCCGCCGAGCGTGAAGGCGGTCGGCTCGTCGAGGTCGTGGTGCGCGAACGGGGGCAGGGCCGTGACCATGCCCGTGGTCGGGGTCAGCCCGCGCGCCAGCGCGGAGAGGCCGAGCGCGGTCGTACACGAGACGCCGCCGCACGCTCCGATCATCCACAATCCGACGCGGCGCTGGGCCATGACCACGGTGTCCGTCATAGGTGTGTGCAAGCAGGTGGGTGCCGTTAGTGTACCTGAATTGCCGGGCGGCGTCTCGTTCGGTGGCTACCGCGCGCTCACGCCTGCGCGCCCGGTGCCCGCGCTAGCTCGCGCGCCGCCAGCCAACCGACCAACCCCAAGAGCGGCACGCCGACTTGAAGTATTACCGTTTCCTTCATGTTGTCTTGCATCTTCGCCAGCGGAACCGTGACGGCCAGCGCGACCCAGGCCAGCGCGAACAGGCAGAACCAGCAGTCGCGGGACGCGGGGAACCGGCTCCACAGCACGACGGCGGCGGCAACGAGCAGCGCCCACTCGTACACGAGCGCGTGCGGCGAAGCCCACAGGGACAGGAACACGGCAACGGGGAACATCACAGCAACCGGCGCGCCGGTCGCCCGCTTCACCCGCCACGCAACGGCGATTCCCGCGACCGAGCACGTCGCCGCCAGCGTCCAGTACACTTCCGGCAACTTGGGGAACAGCAGTGCGAAGAGCGCCTTCGGGTTCACCACGTTCCACATGCCGAACCCGCCGAACCCGGCGTTGGCGCGAAGCGAATCCACGAACGCGCGCGACCCGTCCGGCACCGCGAGCCACGACAGCGCCGCCAGCGCCGCGCCGGTCACGAACACGCCGGCCCACGCGCGCCAGTAGCGGCGCGGCTCGAATGCCCACCACACGAACAGCCCGAGCAACAGTTGCGGCTTGAAGAACAGCAGCCCCGCGACCAGCCCCGCGGCGAACCGCTGCTCGCTCGATAGGAGCCGGTACACGCCGGCGAAGATCACGAGGCTGATAAACGTGTTCTGCCCGAAGCTGACGGTCGCGAAAACGGGGTAGAAAGTGAGCGCCCAGAGGACCGCGCGCACCGGGCGCTCCGGTTTCAGCAGCACTACCGCGAGCGCGAGCAGCGCGAGGCCGACGACCGACCAGATGACGAAGCTGGTGTAGTACGACAGCCCGACCGTCGGCAGATACAGGAGCGCGTAGAACGGCGGGTTCCGGTACGCCTCGAACCCGTGCCACTCCCAGCCGACAATCGCCTTCTGGTAGTCCGTGAGTTGGAGCCACTCGTAGTCGTACAGGTGGCGCGATTCGCCGTCGCGGATGAGCTTCGCGGCGTGATAGAACGCGAGGTGGTCCGCGCCGACGAGGTTGTTCGCGAGGTCGCGCTTGCCGCCGGTAGAGACGAGGCCGCCGAGCCACAACAGCCACGGCGCGCACCCGGCCGCGACCGCGATCCACACCCGCGCCCGTAGGTATTTGGCGGCGAGGGAGTAACTCATCGTCCCTCCAGCACGGCCCGCACGAGCGGTTCCGGCACGTCGAACAGTTTCACTTCGCCGAGTCGCGTCGGCAGGATGAACCGCATCTTCCCGTTCGCGGCCTTCTTGTCGCGCTTCATCACCGCGATCAGGTCGTCCGGAGGCCAGTTTCCTTGCAGTACGACGGGCAACGATAGCTGCTGAAGAAGCTGGAGTTGCCGGGTACTCAGTTCCGGCAAAAGCAACCCGCCGAGAACGGGGGGGAGCAGGCTCATCAGTTCGGCAAGTCGCGCCGCGCAAATCATCCCGATGGCGACCGCTTCGCCGTGCAGCAGCGTGCCGTACCCAGCGCACGTCTCGAAGGCGTGCGCGAACGTGTGCCCGTAGTTCAGCACCGCGCGCAGGCCGGTCGTTTCGTACTCGTCTTTCCCCACCACGTCGGCCTTCAAGCGACAGCAGTGAGCGACGACGGGGGCCAGAACCTCCGGCTTTCGGTCACGAAGTGCGGGCGCGTTCGCTTCGAGCTGCCCGAAGAACTTGGCGTCGAGGATCACGCCGTACTTC
>SXHE01000432.1 GCA_005773755.1 Planctomycetia bacterium | reverse complement strand
GGCCCCGGAGACGCGGGCCTTCAGGTCGATTGTGGCCCACACGGTCGCGGTGCCCGCACCGGATACGGTCGCGTCGGTGAACGACGTGCGGAGCGCCGCGGCGTCGATCTGGCCCGCACCGGACAGCTTCAACTTCGTGCGGACTGCGCTCCCGGTCGCGGTCAGTTTGCCGGCCCCGCTCAAGTCGGCATTGAGCGACTGGTAGGTCACGTCGCGCAGCGCGAGCGTACCGGCCCCGGACAGGTTCACGGTCAGCTCCTCGCCGTGGAACTTCTCGACCGCCGCAGTGCTCGCGCCGGAGAGCGTCAGCGAATCGAGCCTCGGAACTGAGACGACGTATGCGATCTGCGTCTTGGGGCGAACGGCGAGCGATGACGGGCCGCGGAGGACGAGTTTCCCGCCCTTCGTCTCGGTTTTCAGGTAGGGGAGGATGTTGTCGTCGGCCGTGACTTTCACGGAGGCGTAGTCGCTCTGTACGACGGTCAGCGTGCCGGTGCCGGAGAAACTGATCTGTGTCACGGCGTCGATGTCGCGCTCTTCGGTCGCGGGCACGCCGGAGCCTTCGACGCGCGGGAGCGCGACCGCCATTGCGACCAGTGCCCCGCAACCGAGAGCGCCGGCGTAGAAGCACAGCTTGATCGCGCGGCGGAGCATTGGCGGTTCTCCCTAAAGCTCGGGCATCTTCCCCGCAAGGATGTCGCGCTTCCACTCGTCTTCGAGCGGCCACGAAACCGTGCAGGTGCCGAAGTCGGCCATGTGCTGGTATTTCGTCAGCCGGTCGATGGCATTTTGGAGAATCGCCGGGTCGTTGCGAAAAACCGGGCCGTGGCTCGGCAGGAGGAACTCGGCGGCGGCGGCGCGGATGCGCGTCAGCGAGGAAATGAAGCTCGGCAGGTGCGAGCCGTGGTGCGCGTCGATCGCGCCGACGCAGCCGTCCTTGTAGATGTTGTCGCCGCTGAACAGCAGGTTGCCCAGCTCGAAGCTGAGTTGGCCCGGCGTGTGGCCGGGCGTGTGCCACACTTTCAGCTTGAGCTTCCCGACCTTGATCTCGTCGCCCTCGTTCAGCTTCACGTCGATCTTGCACGGCGGCATCGGCATGTCGATGTTCTGCGCCGCGATGCGGGCATAGGTCTGCGTGGTGTCGCCCGCTTCGAGCGCGCTCGCGGCCTTCGGGTGCGCCCCGGTCTTGGCCTTGAGTCGGTCGCGCGCGGCCGACAGCGCCTGCACGTGGTCCGCGTCCGCGTGCGTGGCGATCAGCATCTTGCACTTCGACAGCGGAAAGTCGAGTTTGCGGACCAGCTCGATCACGTCGTCGAGCGTGTCGTCCTGGCCCACGTCGATGAGCGCCCACTCGGTGCCGCCGTCGATGAGGTAGATGTTCACCCCGAACGACTGGGCCGCCTGGAGGTTCAACTCGATGACGCCGGGGAACAGGTACTTCCGCTGAACCATTGCGCGACTCCGTGCTGGGCGTGGGGTCATCTTACCCGGTGCGGATTCGGGCGGGAATATCCGCGGGTGGTCATGCCGCGCCCTCGGGTGGTTATCGCGCGCGCAGCTGCGGCGTTTCGGTCGCGAAGTTCGGTCGAAACTACTGGAGATTACAGTATTTCGGCCCACGGCATCGCGGTTGCTATTCGTTGACACAACACGAGCGACACACCGGTAAATGAACATGCCAAACACGCGCCGCGGCTTTACCCTGATCGAGCTTCTTGTCGTGATCGCGATTATCGCGGTCCTGATCGGGCTGCTGCTACCCGCCGTGCAGAAGGTACGCGACGCCGCCGCTCGGATGAAGTGCCAGAACAATATGAAACAGCTCGCGCTGGCCGTTCACGGCTACGAGGGAGCGATGGGCGCGTACCCGCCCAGCATGACGGCCCCAATCGGCTCGACCTTCGGATCGAACAACGGCTCGTGGTCGGTTCACGGCCGCATCCTCAGCTACATCGAACAGGACAACGCCGGCGTGAAGGTGAGTCTGGAAGTGGGCTACGACGTGGCCCCGAACCTGAACAACGGCGTCGCCACCACGCGCATCCCGGTGTTCCTCTGCCCCAGCGAGAACAACGACGTGGTGCGCACCAAGAGCGGCGCGCCGTTCGTGTACCCGCACAACTACGGCTTCAACTTCGGCACCTGGGCCGTGTGGGACCCGAACACCGGGGCCGGCGGCGACGGCGCGTTTTATCCCAACGCCCGCCTCAACCCGCAGGCCATCGGCGACGGCCTGAGCAACACCCTGATGATCGCCGAAGTGAAAGCCTACACCCCGTACAGCCGCAACTTCACCACGGCCCAGTCCGCGACGCCGCCCGCGAGCGCCGCGGACGTGGCGACTTTGGCAACGGCCGCGCCGGACAAGAAGATGGGCGCGACGACCAACGACAACACCGGGCACACCGAGTGGCCGGACGGCCGCGTTCACCACAGCGGCTTCACCACGGTTCTGCCGCCGAACACGAACGTGCAGGTCACCTTCAACGGGACCGTCTTCAACAACTGCGACGTGAACACACGGCAAGAGGGCAGTTCCGCGACCGTGCCGACCTACGCCGCGATCACCGCCCGCAGCTACCACAGCGGTGGCAACCTGGTGAACGTGGCGATGATGGACGGCTCCGTCCGTTCGGTCCGTAGCGGCATCGCGCTCACGACCTGGCGCGCGATGGGCACCCGCAACGGCGGCGAGGTCATCGTCAACGAGTAACCGACCACCCCAGAACTTCGGCCGCACGGGTTTCCGCGGCCGATTGCACCCGCCCGGATGTTCCGGGCGGGTGTTTTCGTTTGCGCCCCACACGAATAGCAACTGACCGCCGGACTTCACGCCGTCTTCGCCGTTCCTTCACATTTCCGAGTTACAACACCACCGCACGAAGGCCGCGATTTCGGGTACACTGGACGGTGGCCCCACCTGTTCGTTCACCCACGGACCCTCACATGGTGACCGCCACTCCCGTGTTGCCCCTCCCCAGTGGCCTTTCCGCCACCAGCGAGGCACCACCGATGGCACAACCGCGACTCCTGATCGTCGAAGACGAACGCGGGCTGACGCAGTCGCTCTCCTGGTTCTTCAAGCGCGAGGGGTACGACGTCACCATCGCCGACAACGGCCTTGAAGGGTTGCGCAAGGCCCAAACCGGGCTGCCCGACGTGGTGCTGCTCGACATCATGCTGCCCGGCATGAACGGCCTCGACGTGTGCCGCGAGCTGCGCGCCGGCGACCGCACCCGCGACATCCCCATCATCATGATTACCGCGAAGACCGAGGAGACAGACCAGGTGGTCGGGTACTCGCTCGGTGCCGACGATTACGTCGGCAAGCCCTTCTCGAACAAGGTGCTGCTGGCGAAGGTGAAGGCGCTGTTGCGGCGCGTTGAAGGGCAGGGCGAGCCGGGCGACGTGACCGAAACGTCGGGCGTGAAGATCGACCGCGTGCGGCACCGCGTCACGCTCAACGACGAGACGCTCGACCTGACGCCGACCGAGTTCCGGCTCCTGGAGTGTCTGGTGCGGCAACCGGGTCGGGCCTTTAGCCGCAAGCAACTGATGGAAGCCGCCATCGGCGACGGCTCGGTGGTGCTGGAACGCACCATCGACGTTCACATCAAGACGCTGCGCCAGAAGCTGACGAAGGCCGGCGGCTCGGCCGACCTGATTGAGACGGTGCGGAGCGTGGGCTACCGGTTCCACGAAGAGACCAGCGACGCGAAGTGACCGCGGATCGGCTCCGACAAACGGAACCGCCCCGGCGCTGGTGCGCCGGGGCGGTTCGCGTTTTTACGTCCCCACTACTTCGGCGCGATCACGACCACGCCGTTCTCGATC
>SXHE01000431.1 GCA_005773755.1 Planctomycetia bacterium | reverse complement strand
CTTCGCAAGGGCGCGCCTTGCGAAGCCGCGAGCGGCTTCGGAATCACGGGTTCGGCAGCTTTTCGAGGAACAGCTTGCCGCCGCCGTTCTTGTACAGCGGCAGCACCTGCGGCCAGTCCTTGTCCTTCAGCAGGTCCGCGTACTTGTGCTGCACCTCGGGGAACCAGTCGCCCTTCGGCACCTGCTTCTCGATGTCCAGCAGTCGCTTGGCGACCGTCTCGTAGTTGGTCTGAATCTGCGCCGGGTTCTTGATGAGTTGGTGGTACACCTTGAGCTGATACCGCTGGAGGTCGTAGTACGACTCCGCGAAGTCGTTCAGGTACTGCCTGAGCTGTTCGGGGGTCGCGTCCTTGGGTGGGGTCTGGCGGCGACCGCGGTAGATGCCGAACAGTTGCTCCCACTGTTGTCGGGCTTTGGCCCACTCCGCGGCGGCGGCCTTCTCGTTGGGCGTGGCGGCCCCGCGCTCCTCGTACACGTAGGCCAGTTCCTTGCGGAAGTAGAGCCGGCCGTAGCCCCAGCCCGGCTTCTCGGTGGTGCCGATGATGCCGGTCAGCAGGACCTCGGCGTCGGCGAACTTCTTGCTCTCGCGCAGCGCGCGGGCGACACTCACCTGCGCCAGCGCGTAGTCACGAATCTGGCCCTGCACTCGGCCGCGCAACTCGGCGGGGATCTCTTCCGGCTTCTTCTTGTCCCAGCCGGCGAACTCGGGCACCGGCACCTTCTTCAGCGTCTCGACGGCCTTGTCGTTCTCGCCGACGCTCTGGAGCGTCTGGCCGAGGAACAGGAGCAGCCGCGGCGTGAGGTTCTTGACGGCGGTGATCTTCTTGAGCAGCTCCGCGAGGCCCGCACCGAGGTCCGCGGCATCCTTCGTTTTGCCCTCGCGCTTGAGGAGGGCCATTTGCCCGGCCAGTTCGCGGCCGAGTTGTTCGAGCACCGGCAGGTTGTCCTCGATGGTGCCGCCGGCCTTGAGCATCAGGTCGAGCATGGCGGCGCTCTCCGCGGCCTTGCCTTGCTTCACCTTGAGGCGGAACCCGGCGAGGATCACGTCGACGCGGGTCTTGTCCACCTTGCCCGCGAGCTCGAAGATCTTGGCCTTCTGCTGGCCGTCTTCGCCGGCCCCGGTGCCCCAGTCCTTCATATCGGGCGTCACCACGGTGCCGGTCGTGCGCACGGCTTCGAGCGTCGGTTCGATGGCTTTGGCCGCCTCCTCGTACTTGGCCGCCTTCTCCGGCGCGGTCACCAGTTTGTCGGCCACGTCGATGATCGCGCGGGCGCGCAGGTACAGCGCCCGGGCGGCGATGTCCTGGGCGATCATGGTCATTTCGAGGCCGTCGAGGTTCAGTTCCTTGGTGCCGGGCTTCTTCACCATCGCGTCGTAGGTCGGGATCACACCCGTGACCTGCTCGGCGATCGTGAGCGCCTGGTTGTAGCCGGGGTCGGTCTTCTCTGCGGCCGGGTCGGCTCGACCTTGCAGGAACATCAACATCGCGAGACGGTTCCGGGCGTTCAGGTAGCTGCGCACCTCGTCCTCGGTCGCGGCGGCGAGCGGCTTGGGAACCCGCGCGAGGTCGGCGACCGCGCGCTTGAACACTTCGGCCTTCTTCGCGTCCGGCAGCGGCGGCGGCTTGCCCTCCTCGGCCTTCGCGATCACGATCTGTTGCGCGACGAAGCCTTCGAGGAGCCGCACGTTCGTGACCGACGCGTACGCCGGCCGCACGTGGGTCAGAATCTCGAACGCTTCCGGGTACCGCTTCTCTTCGACGAGCATCGAGCCGAGCCGGTAGCGGGCGTCGTCGGTGGCTTTATCGTTGGGGAACTTTTCGTCGAGGAACCGGGCCAGTTCCATCGCGCGGTCGCGGTCGGCCTGGCGCGCGGCGGCGACCAGTTCGGGCTGGTCGCCCTTCACCCGCTGGCTGGCGATGACGTACCCGTTGATGCCGAGCAGCCCGGCCAGCGCCGCCTTGCCGCCGGTGCCCTTGATCGTGTGTGCGACGTGCTCGCCGAGCACCGCCGCTTGCAGCGGCAGATCGGCCTGGTGGTAGAAATAGATCAGGCGCAGCAGCACGTCGGTCACGTCGGCGACGTTGTCGGCCGGGGTCGCGAGTTCGCGCGAGCGCTCCAGCAGCGCGATGGCCGCGAGCCGCCGGCTCTTGATCTCGGCCCGCACCGGGTCCAGCTTCGTCATGTCGTCTTTAGTCTTGGGGTCGCCCAGCAGCGCGGCCTCTTTGCCCTCGGCCGCGCCCAACTTGCTCATCTGAATCAGCGACGCCATTTGCGACTGCTCGAACGTGACGTAGGTGCTCACCGGCTGGTCGGCTTCGCCCAGCAGCCGGCGAACGACGACCATGCGTGCACGGGCGGAGCGACTGGTGTAATCGTGGTCGGATTGGGCCAGCGTGCGGTAAATCCGTTCGGCCTCGGCGTACTGGGCGCGGGCGGCGGCGGGCGGCTCTTTGCCCTTTGCCGCGGCGGTCCCGGTGTCCGCGAGCAACTGGAGCGCGCGGGCCAGGAAGTACCGGACCGCGAACACTTCGGGCGTCGGCTTCCGCGGGTTGCCGAACACGTTCAGCCAGTTCCGCAGTTCGGCCACACTCGCGGTCACCTTCGGCAGGCTCTTGGAACCGAGGGCGTCGATGAAGTTGCGGCGCAGTTGGAAGAACCGGGCCAGCCGTTTGCCGTCTTCGGCCTCCAGCACGCCGGCCCGGAGGATGAACAAGACCTCCGCGGCGGCGGCGTTGAAGTCGTTCATCTCGAACGTCACTTCGGCCGCCCACGCACGGGCGACCCAGACCGTGCGGTTGTTACTCGGCCCCTTGCCCAGTTTGATGAACAGTTCCTTGGCCTCTTCGAGGAACTTGTTGCGCTCCGCCTTCTCGCCCCCGCCGAGCACCGCGTCGGGCATGTACGTTTCGGCGATGTTGAACCGGTTGATCGCGCTGGCGAGTTCGGCCTCGAACGCTTCGCGGGTCAGTCCCCTGCGCAAGTTCAACTCCAGCCCCTTGTCTTCGAGCCGGGTGCGGAGGATTTCGGCGGCCTCGGCGTACTTCTTGGACGCCTGCAAGAACTTCGGTCGGGCCTCTTTCGCCGCTTCCTTCTGCTTGTTCATCGCCGCTTCGCGCTCGGCGTTTTCTTGGGGCGTCTCGCCCTGCGGCGGAATGTCCATGCGCCGCGCCCGGTTCAGTTGCTCCTTGGCGTCGAGCGCGGTCAGCTTCGCGGTCGCGAGCAGCGCCTCGACCGCCCGCGGGTGGTTCGGGCTGTTGAGAAGGAACGCGCTCAGCCCTTCCTTCGCCTCGAGCACCATGCCCTGCCGGGTGCCCTCGTCCGGTTCGTCCTCGGACGCTTCGAGCAAGCACTTGGCCCGCTCCAGGGTGATCGCGGCTTTGTCGTCGGGCGCGAGCGGCTGCTTTTCGAGGTCTTTGAGGTATTCAAGGGCCAGATCGACTTGCCCGCTTTCGCGCAGCCCGCGGACCAGTTCGAGCGGCGACGGCGGTTGCGCGCCGGCGGGCACCGCGAACAGCCCGACGAGGGCGACGGCAACGAACCAGGGCCACGGGTTGCGTAACGGCATGACGGCTCCCAGCTGCGCGGGGTGTGGGCGCGGACGACGTGGACTACCGCTTCAGACGATTCGGCCGCGGGCTTAGTTCCACAGATATGGATTCTGACCGCCCGGCGCGGAGAGTCAAGGGGGCGATTGGCGCGGCGCACATTCGCTTCCGGGTTCCTTGCCTGCCTTCGCGGTGCGGTGTCTAATGCCGGTTCATCGGAATCTTGGAGACCGAGTCATGTTGCGCCCGGCTCTGCTCACCTTCGTGATATTCGCCGTCGGGTGCGGGAAGAAGCCCGACCCGGCCCCGGCCCCGGACCTGGGCTGGGTCGCCGTGGAACCGCCACCGCCGGCCCCCGGCCCCGCGGTGCAGCCCAAGAAGAAATGGCCGCCGAAGCCGGTGGACGCGAACAACTTTGCCGGCAAGTCGCTCGCGCAGTGGCGCGAGGACTTGCGCTCGAAGGACCGGGGCAAGGTCGTCACCGCGATGAAGGCGGTTCAAGCGCTCGGCCCGCAAGCCGCGGACGCGGTTCCCGACCTGCTCACGACCTATTACCTGTACGGCCCCGACGACTTCAACAACCGTCTCGAAACGGAACGTTACGTCGCGGCGCACGCGGAGGCGTTCCAGGAAGCGGTGAAAGCGGTCGGCACGCCGGCGGTCCCGCACCTGCTCGCGGCGCTCGACGCGGTCGGCGGCGTCACCGACCCGAACGACCCCAAACTCACCGCCGCGAGCAACGCGATGCGGGCCGCGGGCTACTTGGACGCGGCCGACGCGGTTCCGAAGTTGGAGGCGGCGGCGAAATCGACCGCGCCGGGCGTTTCCGCAGGGGCGGTCCGCGCGCTCATCGCCCTCGGCCCGACGGCCCGGCCCGCGCTTCCGACGGTGCGCGAGGCGCTGCGCGAGGGGCTGCGCTCGTCGAGCGAAGAGACCGCGATCGAAGCCGCCGCCGCGCTCGGCAAGCTGGACCCCAACGGTACTGCCGACGACGCCCTCGCGGTGCTGCTCGCGGTTCCGCCGCGGTCCGGGACCAACCCCCACCCCTACGACCGCGTTACGAAGCTGCTCCCACTGTTCGGGTCGAAGGGCGTCGCCGCGCTTATGGCGTCCGCCAAGAAGCCGGACACCAGCGCGCTCGTGCGACTCTGGGGCTTCAAGCCCGAACACTTGGGGCCGGTCGTTCCCGACTTGGTGAAGCTGCTCGATGTCGTGCCCGAAGCGAAGGTCTGGTATGTACTCGTGGCAATCAAGTCCGCGCGATTGGAGGGGAAGGCCGCGCTGCCGGCGGTGTTGAAGTTGGCGCGCAACCCGTACCACCGGTCGGAGGCGATCTGGACCGCGTCCGAGGTCGGTGCGACGCCGGAGGACCTGCTGCCGATCGTCAAAGACGCGCTGGCGAACGTGTCCGCGACCGGAGCCGAACTCTATCTGGTCCACTACCTCGGCGCGGCCGGGAAGGAGGTCGCGTCGCTGGTGACCCCGTTCCTGGCCGACCCGCGGCGGGAGGTGCGCGAGGGGGCGGCGGCCGTGCTCGCCCGGCGCGACCCGACGCACTCCGACGCCTGCCGTGTGCTGCTGGAACTGTCGGTGCCGGAGGGCCGTCGGGGGATCGCGCCGGGCGAGTTGTGGGCGCTGCCCGCGAGCGCCGCCGCCGGGCTGAAGCCGCACCTGAGCCACCCGGACGCGAACGTGCGCCGGCTGGCCGCGGTTCAGGTTGCCCGGCGCGACCCCGCGAACGACGAGGCCGCGAAGCTGCTCAAGGCCAGCGTCTACAGCGAGATGCCGAGCGCGTTCGAGGGCCAACCGGCGTGGCCGGTCGTCGACCGCGAGGCCATCGGCGCGTTCCGCAAGGGCGGCGCGGGCGGCGCGCCGCACCTGATCGAGTTGCTCGCCCACGCGAAAGTCGGGGTCCGCTCGACGGCCGCGACCGCGCTGGCCGAACTGGGGCCGCTCGCCGCGCCGTCGGCCGCGAAGCTCGCCGCGGCGCTGGCGACCGAGACCGACGACGAGGTGCGGTTCTATCTGCTCACCACACTCGGCCGGATCGGAGCGCCGGCCAAACCGCACACCGAGGCACTGACGAAATCGCTCGGCTCCCCGGTTCACGCCGTGCGGTTCGCGGCGGCCGAGGCGCTGCTGGCGCTCGACCCGTCGGACGCGGTGGCACTCGCGGCGCTGGTCGAGTTGGTGAAGCCGGTCGCGCCGGTCGGCCCACAGCCGCGCGTGCGGCCGGTCGGAACGACCGACAAGGAATCGTACTTCGGCGACCGGGTCGAGGACATCGCGTTGGACCCGCGCGCGGCGGCGGTGAAGGCGCTGTACGAACTCGACCCCGAGGCCGCGGTCCGCGCCGGGGCGTTCCTTTCGCTCGGTCGCCCACCAGGGAAAGACGGCCCCGGCAAGGGCTGGTAACGGCGCGGCCCGTTGTGGTCAGCGATTGTCCATTCCTTTCTCGCGCGCGGGCGCGTAGTCTGGCTACAGGCGGCGTATTCTTCCCGGCGTATTGGTTGCATTTCGCCTTTGTTCCCGCGTCCCAACATCGAGGTTCCGCATGTCCACGCTGACCCGTCGCGAGTGGCTCAAGGTCGCCGCCGTTACCCCCGCGGCGCTCGCGGTAACAGGGGGCTTACGCCCCCCGCTCGCCTGCGGTGCTCCGGGCACGGACGACATCAAGCCGGTGCTCGACAAGGCGCTGGCGTTCTTCAAGACCGCGCAGAAGGAGGGCGGCAACTTCGAGACCGACCCGAAGGCCGGCGAACCGGGCCTCACGGCCCTCATCGTCGCGGCGTTGGTCAAGAACGGCGTGCCCGGCGATAACCCGATCGTTGCCAAGGCGCTGAAGTTCCTGGAAACGAAGGTCCAGAAGGACGGGGGCGTGTACGACCGCGGTCTCTCCAACTACATGACCTGCCTCGCGCTGATGACCTTCAAGGAGGCCAACACCGGCGGCAAGTACGACAAGACCATCGAGGCCGCGACCAAGTACATCAAGTCGCTCCAGTACGTGGACGGGCTGAAGGAAGACCACCCGACCTACGGCGGCGCGGGCTACGACAAGCCCAACGCGAAGGGCCGCCCGGACATGTCCAACACGCACTTCATGGTCGAGGCGCTCCTGGCCGCTGGCGTGAGCAAGGACGACGTCTCGATCAAGCGCGCGCTGACCTACATCAGCCGGAGCCAGAACCTCGCGAGCGACGAGTTCAACAAGCTGCCGTTCGCGAAGAAGGCCAGCGACAGCGACAAGGGCGGGTTCGTCTACAACCTGTCCGACGCGGACAACCCCAAGAGTCCGAAGATCACGGCCGAGGGCGGGCTGCGGAGCGAGGGCGGCATGACCTACGCCGGCCTCAAGAGCTTCCTGTACGCGGGCGTGGGCAAGGACGACGTGCGGGTGAAGGCCGCGGTGACGTGGGTGCGGGCGCACTACAGCGTGACCGAGAACCCCGGGCAGAAGGATTCGGGCCTGTACTACTACTACCACACGTTCGCGAAGGCCATGGACGCGCTCGGCGAAGACCCGTTCGTGGACGCGAAGGGCGTCAAGCACGACTGGCGGCAGGAACTGTTCGACGAGCTGAAGAAGAAGCAGAAGGACAACGGGAGCTGGGTGAACAGCAACCCGGCGTTCGCGGAAGGGCTGCCGACGCTGGCGACCGCCTTCGCGATCCTGTCCATCGGTTACTGCAAGAAGAAGTAGAAGCGAGAGTGGGATACTGGTTTTCAGCCCCGGAGTGGCGGCGGACGGTAGCCAGGGGTTGCGCTCGCAGAGCCTCGCTCCACCTCCGGCTACCATCCGCCGCCGCTCCGCGGCTGAGTACCAACAGGCTTTTTGCGCTGCGGGTTCCGACTCACGCGGCCGGGTCCGGTGCGGTGCCCGGCTCGGCGTCTGATTCTGTGGGGCGGACAGCTTGTGGATCGAGGTACACCGCGACCGGCCACATGCAATCCGACCGTTCTGTGCCGATCGCGCGCCCGCAACTGCACACGCGGTTTGGCCCACCCGTCCCGCTTGGCCCACAGCATCCGATCCATCGCTTGCGGTCGGGATGGTTGCCCACTCCGATTAGCTCGTCAGATCGGACCGCGTAACAGCCGCTGAAGTCCACTGGCACGCCACCGTAACTGGTCGGCAGGTGATCCGCCGTGACCGGCCAGTAAGTACATGTCGGAACGAGTGGCGCTAACTCTTTGCTTGCGAGTGCTGTGGAATGATCGAGCCGTCGGAGTGGGCCGGTAAGTGCAGCGCCACACGACCGACATAGGAATGTCGCCACCGCGGGCGGTGGAGGTGGGACGTACCACGGCTCGCGATGTCGCTGGACTCGCTTCATGCCTCGGAAGTCCTCAGTAGCCGAACGACAAGCTCACCTGCCGGTCACGACAACGACAAGCCGGCGAGCAACGGGAAACAACTTACGTCTCAGCCGACAACCTCTCGACCGGCGACGAACTGCAGCACTTCTCGCAGATCGCCCGTGTCGCGGTCGTAGAACCGCCACTCGCCGTCTTGCAACCCATCGCGGTATTGGCCATCTAGCGAGACCCCACCGTGAGACCAGAAGTCGCGATATGGCCCGTGGAGAACGCCACGGACGTACGTTACCTCGGTCAACCGGGAGCCGTCGTCCCGGTATGTGGTCACGACCCCGTCTTGCACCTCATCCGTCATCGGATGCGCCCTCCGTCGCCGAACGCAGATGTGTCGCGCGCTGATGACAACCGCTCTCATCGCGCGCCTCCGACACTACTCCGGGGCTACGGGTAAATGAACGAAGCTCGCGCCACACGCACGCTCACTTCACCCCGGCGTTCTTTGCCGCGTCGGGGTCGATGGCCTTGAGCGCGGCCCGCGCGGTCGCGTCCAAGTGCCCGTCTGGGTGGCCCAGCAGTTTCAGCAGTTCGGGCACGGCGGGCTTCGCGTCGGCCCCGATCCGGCCCAGGGCCCGCGCGGCCATGTACCGCTCGTTGTCCCCGTCCGTGCCGGTCAGGTTGGACTCCTCGAGCGCGCGAACCAGCAGCGGGATTGCGCGGCCGTCCTTGTTGATACGCCAGATCGCCTCGGCCGCAGTGATACGGACGTGGTGCGCTCGGTGCGTCAGCCCACGGGTCGCTTCTTCCTTTCCGGTCTGGTCGCCGAGCATCACCAGCGCCAGCGCCGCGTGCGCCCGCACTAGTGGGGCCGGGTGTTCGAGTTTCACCTTCAGCGTCGCGACAACGGCGGGTTTCTCCGCCGGCTCGATGCGACCCAGCGCCTCGCACGCGGCCGACTGCACGAACGCCGGTTCGTCGCCCTCGATCACCGCGATCAGCGCGGGCGCGGCGTCCTTCGCGGTCGCGCCCAGCCGTCCGAGTGCCTCCGCGCTGGTGGAGCGCACCGACGAGCGCGGGTCGAACAGTCGCTTCACCAGGTGCGGCACGGCGGGTTTGGCGTCCGCGCCGAACTCGTAGCCCAGGTCCATCGCGGCCCGCTCGCGCACCTTCGCGTTGGACGAGGCGAGCAGCTTCCGCATTGCCTTGAACGCGGCGGCGTTCTTCTCGACGCGCCACAGCGCAACGGCCGCGTCCAACCG
>SXHE01000430.1 GCA_005773755.1 Planctomycetia bacterium | reverse complement strand
CGGTACATCGGCACGTTCAGTTGTTGTTCGATGTGCCGCACCGGAACGCCTGCGGCCAAGAGCGCGTACTCGAACGTGAAGGAGCAACCGATTACGAACGAGACGAGGTCGTCGCGCCAGACGTGGCCGATGCTCAGAGGTTCTTCGACCAGTTCGCCGTTTTTCCACACGCGATACATAGGCAGATCGGTGCGGAGGTCGCTACCCGGCGCGACGAGTTTCGCTTCCGGGTCGCCCGGTTCGGTCACGTCGAGTACCGGACACGGCTTCGGGTTCCGTTGGCAAAACAGCAGAAACTCGAAGGCCCAGTCACGCGGCAGAATCACCAAATTGGCCTGAACGAACCCGCGCGCGAGGCCCGGCGTCGGGCCGGTGCAGGCTCCGTCGCGGCACGCCTGGCGGAGTTGTGTACCGGTGGCGTCGGTGAAATCGAAGAGCATCACGTCTCCAGAATCTCGCGAATCCGCACCAGCGGCTTGGCGTACTCGTCCCACGAAAGCCCGTCTACGGTCGCGGTCTGCTTGCCGGTCACGCCGTCCACGAGCGGCCCCTCGCGGACCATCACTTCCAGAATCGCGCGCTCGCGGTCGGGGTCGAACAGGTCCGGCGGCGGCTTCACCCCGCGCAAAACGTACACGCCCGCGGCGAGCGCGTACGCGCCCCAGGTGCTCACCCCCGCGACGATCAGGTGATCTGTCGGCACGCGGCAGTGGATCAGGTCGCCGTTGGGGATGTTCTTCACGATGGTCTCGTGCGGAATCTTCCCCATGCCGATTTCGTTCCCGCCGTCCCCGATGCCGATTGTCGGGATTGGCTCTTCCGGGTCAGCTTTGTCAATGAGTAAGTGCGCAGGGCGGGTGTGTTCTGTCACGTCGCGCCCGCGCATTGTTCGAGACACACCGTCTTTGCTTGGTCCAACGCGCTCGATGAAAACAAAGTGTGTTGCTGGAAAGTTACGTTCTCCGTCGGAAGACAATTCGCGGATCATCTCTCTTTGCGTTCCGGCCGCGCGCCAGCCGGCCCGAAGTGCGACCATACATCCGGGGTCGGTTGCGAGTGTGCAGCCTCGTTGAAGTTGACATAGTGCGCGGGCGAGGAAGATCGCTCCCAACGGCCCATCTGTTTCGTAAGCGGGCGGATCAGCTTGCGGAATGAAGAAGCCCGTGACGATTGCCGGCCACGCACTCTCGTATTCGGAGAGACAGCGACAGGCTTCAACGAAGTCTGCGGGCCACTTGGAAAACAGATTGTCGTGCGGGTCGCGTGCGAGGCCGCGGTTGCCGGGGTCGGTTTGCACCGCGGCCAGGATCGCGGCCAGCTTTTCGTCTGTGGTCATGGTGGCACTCGCGAAGCCGCAAGCGGCTCAGACCGCGTTGAGCAGGTGGGCGAAGCGACCGCGCCAGAGTTTCGGCACTTCGGACTTCGCCGTGATCGGTTCTTGGGTGATCGGGTGCAGGAACGTGAGGCTGCGCGCGTGCAGCGCGATGGCGTGGCCGAAGGGGTGGTCGCTGCCGTACTTGTCGTCGCCGTAGATCGGGCAGCCGCGGCTGGCTAGCTGCACGCGAAGCTGGTGCTTGCGGCCGGTGTGCGGGCGCAGTTCGAGCCAGATCAGCCCGTTGTGCCGCGCGCGCACTTGGAACAGCAGGCGCGCGAACTGCGCGCCTTCGGTTTCCGGCTCGACCACCTCGACGCGCATCTTCGGTTCGCTCTTCAGCAGCCAATCTTCGAGTGAACCGGCGTCCTTGTCGGCCCAGGGTGCGAAAGGCACACCCCCGGCCTGGCGGCCGGGGTTCGCCGGTGCCTCGACGACCGCCCAATACACCTTTTCAACGGCCCCTTCTCGGAACTGCTCGCTCAGCCGCGCCGCGGCCTTGCTAGTGCGGGCGAACAGCAGTGACCCGCTCACGGGCTTGTCGAGCCGATGCACGACCCCGAGGAACACGTTGCCGGGCTTGTTGTACTTTTCCGCGATGTACGCCTTCGCGAGCCGGTCCACGGTCTCGTCCTTGCCGTCGAAGTGCGTGGTCGGCCACCCGGCCGGCTTGTTCAGCGCCAGACAGTGGTTGTCTTCGTACAGGATGTCGAGTGAGTCCGCGAATGACATGGGCCTCATCATAGCGGAAGCGCGCGGCGCTCGAAAGCGATGTCCGCTTCCCACCGCGCCGCGACACCAAACAGTTGTTGCTCGCCGAAGCGCGAGCCGGTCAGTTGCAGCGCGAGCGGCATGCCATCAGACGACCACGCGAATGGAAGCGAAACCGTCGGAAGCCCGGTGTAACTCCACGGCGAGTTGAAGGCGGGGTTGCCGGTCGTTTCGCTCGTCGGGGCCGGGCCGGTCGTTGCGGGCGTCAGCAGCGCGTGGAAGTGGTCGAATAGGTCGTCGCACAGAATCGACATCCGCTCTTGGTGCGCCTTGCAGTTCGCGTAGGCCGGGGCCGGTGTGTTCAGTCCTTCGCGGAGAAGGGCGGTAATACAGGGGGGATAGTCCTCGGGGTATCGGGCGAACCGAGCGGTGTGGTACGCGGCTGCTTCCACGGCCATCACGGTGTTGTGTCGGCGCGTCACTTCGCCGAACTCTGCGGGCAATGCGGAAGCAGACACTTCAACTACGTTGATAGGGATCGTCTTCTGGTCTGCCGTGGTAGCAAGCCCCCCGAAACCCTCTAGTTTTCGGGCAAGTGCAACGAGCTTCTCGCGAATCGTCGATTCCGCGCGCTCGAGGAATATTCCACCGAGTAGACCGATGCGCTGCGGGTCTGGCGGAAGAAGTGGCGCGTGGGTGAGGTCTGGAACCCGGTTGCTCGCGCTCGCCGGGTCATGCGGATCGCGTCCCGCTATTGCTTCGAAGATCCACGCCAGACCGTGCACGCAGTTCGCCATCACGCCGACGTGATCCATGCTCGGGGCCAGCGGTAGTACGCCGCCCACGCTCACGCGGCCGTGGGTCGGCTTCAGGCTGTAGACGCCGCAGTAGCTCGCGGGGCGGGTGATTGAGCCGCCCGTTTGCGACGCCAGGGCACCGAGGCACATGCCGCACGCGACCGCTGCGGCCGAGCCGCTCGAACTGCCGCCGGGCGTCCGGTCCAGGTTCCACGGGTTGCGCGTCGGCGGCGGGTCGAAGCTGGCGTAAGCCGTCGTCACGGTCTTCCCCATGATGACCGCGCCTGCCTGCCGCAGGCGCTCAACGCAGGTCGCGTCGCGACGGGCGTAGCTCTGCGCCCAGCGCTTCGAGCCGCACGCGGTCGGCATGTCGAACACGTCGATGATGTCCT
>SXHE01000429.1 GCA_005773755.1 Planctomycetia bacterium | reverse complement strand
GACCGGGATGCCGTGCAACGGCCCGCGATGGCCGTTTTGCTTGAGTTCGGTCGTGAGGCGCGCGGCCTGTTCGCGTGCCCCGTCGCGGTCGATGTGAACCCACGCCCGCACACGCTCCTCGTACTTGTCGATACGCGCGAGGCACTGTTCGAGCAGTTCGGTAGGGGTGAGAGCGCCTGTGCGGATCAGCTCCGCGGCTTCGGTGATTGTCGTTGGTTCGGCCATTGTTGGTTCTCCGAAGAGGTGGGGATAATGTATCGTGAGGCACACAACGGAAAGGGCAGGGCGATGGACAAGGTGAAGGTGGCGATCCTCGGCGGGTCCGGTTATACGGCCGTCGAACTCATCAAGATTCTGCTGCGGCACCCGCGCGCCGAGATCGTCGCGATCTCGTCGCGCCAGGACGAACACATCGCGGACCTGCACCCGTCGCTGCTCGGCCGGCTGGACATCCAGTGTCAGCCGTTCGACGCCGACGCGCTCGCCGCGAAGGGCGTGAAGGTCGCGTTCGGCTGCCTGCCGCACGGCACCAGGATGGAGAGCATTCCGCCGCTGCTGGCGCGCGGTATTCGCGTGATCGACCTGAGCGCCGACTACCGGCTGCGCGACGTGGCGGTGTACGAGCAGTGGTACAAGGAAACGCACCACGACGCCGCGAACCTCGCGCACGCGGTGTACGGCCTGCCCGAAATCTACGGCGACCAACTGCCCGGCGCGAAGCTGGTCGCGAACCCCGGCTGTTACCCGCAAACGGCGATCCTCGGCCTCGCGCCGCTGGTCGCGAACAAGCTGATCGAACTGACGGGAATCGTCATCGACAGCAAGAGCGGAGTCAGTGGGGCCGGGCGCACGCCGAAGCTGAGCTTCCACTACCCGGAGTGCAACGAGAGCGTGAGCGCGTACGGTGTCGGCACGCACCGGCACACGCCCGAAATCGAGCAGGCGCTGACCGACATCGCCGGCGCGCCGGTGTCGGTGATTTTTACCCCGCACTTGATGCCGATGGACCGCGGCATCTTCAGCACGATCTACGCGACCCCGACGCGCGCCCTGAGCGAAGCGGAACTCGTCGAACTGTATCGCGGGTACTTCGCGGACAAGCCGTTCGTGCGCGTCCGCACCAGCCTGCCGGCCACGAAGGACACCGCGCACACGAACTTCCTCGACGTGTGCGTGAAAGTGGTTCGCGGCAAGGTGATCGTCCTCGCGGCCGAAGACAACCTTGTCCGCGGCGCGAGCGGCGTCGCCGTGCAGAACTTCAATCGCGTCTTCGGCTTCGACGAGCGCCTGGGGCTGCTGTAATGGATTTGCTGTCGCAACACGAGGCGTTCCTGCGGGCGATCTTCGACGCGCCTGACGACGACACGCCCCGGCTGGTGTACGCCGACTTCTTGCAGGAGAACGGAGAGGACGACCGCGCGGAGTTTATCCGCGTGCAGTGTGAGTTGGCCGCCAAGAAGGGACGTGCAGAAGAGTTCGATCGGCTTTGTGTGCTCACGGCGGCAGAACAGAAATTGCTACCGCGCTTTGCAACGGAGTTGAAGCATTCCCAGCCCGTTGATGGGCCGACACGAGTTCGTTCCCGGTTCGTTCGCGGCTTTATGCCACCCGGTGAGAGATTCTTCATCACGGCAACAACGGTCGCAGATGCCAGCGCCGAACGCTGGCGCATTGTCCGCAGCGAACCCGAAGCGTTTGGCGCGCAGAGCCTGTGGCCGAGGTCCGGGGTGTTGCTCAACACGGAGCAAGTCGAGAGGCTTTTCGCGCTGCCCGCAGTGCAGCGCATCGGCGAGTGGCACCTGTCTGGAAACGTGCGGGAGGCGCTGAGTCACAGTGAGCCGGGATCGTTCGACCTAACAGAACTCATCCAAGAGTCGGCGATCACGACGGCAGGCGTCGAATCGCTCGCGCAGCATCGCGGTGCACGCAGGATTACGTCACTCGATCTGCGCCACAACAACCTCGACAACGACGCGGCCCGCGCGCTGGTGAAGTCGCCGTACCTCGACAACCTCAAGCGGCTGCGGTTGCTGGAGGGCAACCGGTTCCGCGGGCGCGTGTGGCAACAGGTGCGCGAGCGGTTCGGCGAGGATGTGGTGGAGTGATCGGCGCCCGGCGAGCGGGGGGCGTCAGCCCCCCGAGTCAACGTCTCACAGGGTCGATGGCGTGGACTCGGGGGCTGACGCCCTCGCTCGCCGAGGTGGTTGCAGGAGGTATTGCGATGCGATGTGCTTTCGTGGTCGTTGCTTTTGCGTTCGTGCCGACTGTGCGCGCCGCCGAGCTGAAGTTGTCGGCGAAGGTGGAGAAAGCTGCGCTGCCGGACGACCTCGCGCCGGCGATCCGCAAATTGCTCGACGAGCAGGCGCTCGTTGTGCGCGACGGCGACACGGAGCTGATGACGGTGTGGTTCCGCACCGCGATCCCGGCGAAGGCCACCGCGGAGCAGGTCAAGAACGGCATCACCTACGCCGAGATTCCCGAGGGTACACTGGTCGGCGCGGTGCGGTTTCCGGCGAAGTTCACCGACTACCGCAAGCAGGAACTCGCGGCCGGCGTCTACACGCTGCGGTTCGCGCTCCAGCCGGACATCGGCGACCACACCGGCACCAGCCCGCACCCGGATTTCTGCCTGATGTGCCGGGCGAAGGACGACAAGGACGCGGCCGACATCGACAAGAAGAAGCTGATCGAGGTGAGCAGTCTGGTGAACGAGGGCCGGCACCCGGCGGTGCTGCTGATGTGGCCGAACAACGGCAAGGACGCAGGAGTGAAGGTCGTCAACAAGGGCGAAGGCGTCCACGTCGCGACGATCAAGCGCCCGGCACTTGCGGGCGAGTTGAAGACGACGCTCGGCTTCGCAGTGACCGTCGCCGGCGTGCGGAAAGAGTAGCGCCTATTGCGCTCCGACGCGGACCTTGTTCGGCCCGGCGGTGGGGAAGCCGGTCGCGGAGAAACGCAAGAACGTGGCGTCGTCTTCGTCCGGTTTCGGCGCGGGCAGCGTCGGCGCGTCGAGCTTCGCGGACGATAGGAGCGGGTTGCCGGGTTGCGAGGCCCCGTCGTGTAGGTTCAGCTCGGAAGTGAGCGCCGTCACCGGGCCGGGCGCTTGGATCAGCGCGTTGGTCTTCGCGAAGTAGTTCAGTGACACCTTGTAGGCGAACGGCGTCCCATCCTTCGGCGGCACTTCAAACAGAAGGCCGACCTGCACCTGGTAGAAGGTGTTGCTCGTGATGGTCCCCTTCGACGGGCGCGGGTTCACAAACGAGATCGCTGAGTTCAGGTTGTAGAACCGGTTGTTCGAGACCTCGGCATCGGTGGTCTGACCGTCGAACCGGATGCCGCTCTTGCCCGGCCCCTCGAACCGGCTGTTCCTGATCGTGATAAACCGGTTCTCGACCGTGCCATAGGCATGGGACACAATGCCG